>JAJFLO010000021.1 GCA_021772675.1 Verrucomicrobiota bacterium
AGAAAACGAGAAGAAAATGATTTTTTTTTATATATTTTAAGAAAATACAAGGAATAAGAAATTTTAATATGAAGATTCTAGAAAAAGAAGATAATATTTCAAATTGCCACGTTTAAGTAGTTTTCACTGTGCCGGTGGCAAACGGTGAACCAACAACAAGCTCAGTGCCTTGAACCGTCGATATCGCTCGGTCATCACCATCATAAGGGCAAATTCCTCCTCCTTCACAAACATGCTCGTACTCTTTCCAGCCAAAGTGAAACTTAGCTGAAAATAGGGACCATGTTTCCGGGGATCGTTAGGATCTTTACATCGACATCCAGGCATTCCGCAGACATTCCACTGTTTTTTGATACTTCCGGGCAACATCGGACCTTCATTCAACAGATCACTCAGACGTTGCCGAATCTTATCCGTTTTTTCTTCAATTGGCTTTCTCATAATTTCGGACCTTTTATTAATACGATAGAATCTAAAAGCTATCGTAAAGAGGGCGAAAAAAAATAAAGCAAAATTTATCCAAAGGAAATTGTGTCAGACTAAATCAAAAAAATAGATGTCGAAATTTACGACGCCAACCTTATGCATAATCCAGGATAGCAGTCTGTCGGGTTGATTGAAAAGAACGCATATCGAAAGAACAGTCATGGTATCCGGGAGCTCCTTCCTGCATCGTGTTGTTGGAGGTCGACACTGTGAAAGGGCCCTGGGAAAGCCATAACTCAAGCAGTCTGCGACGGAGGAAATCGGAGCGGCTCATAGTAATGATGACGCAGGGTAGTGCCTGTCAAGTAAAGGAGCCGTACGTTATTGTGTTTACAGAACAGAAAGGGGTTCCACCTGGATGAACAACGTCACGCTACGGAAGAGTCATCAGAAAGTATGCCAATGAAACTCTCCTTGTCGCACTGGAAACTGGGCTGTAAGGCCAAGCAGGAAAGTTAGCGACGATGCAGACCTTTGTAATATCACAGAATCGGGCTTCCTTGTGCATGCCTTGGCACGAGAATAACGGGAGAGCCGTATAGTGGAAATCTCTCTATCTACGGTTCGACGAGGACCTCGGGATTGAACCCCCGAGGTTACTCTACTGAAAACTTTGACTGCCATAGCTATACAAAGCGAAGGGCATGTCCGTGCTTAAGTTAAATTTTGCTTCTGTTGTAGAGCAGAATGCCGCACTAAGATCTCTATAGTTGCTTTTCAAAATTATATTTCCATCTATATTCCTCAAAAAATATTAAATCGATGTTAATAATTCCATGAATAAACCCATCTTACCACCTTCAATTACGACAAAACTCGTGACGATCTATACATTCATCACGCTAACCAGGCAAACAGCAGCCATTGTCTGGGAAGCTTCCGGTTTCTGGAGTATGCTGAACCTTCTTTTACTGTTTATCAGAGGTGTCCTGCCTGTGGCTTCTGTATATATCATTAGAGAACTGATAAATAGTATGATACCAATTATTAATGCAGGGGGCAATTGGGAAACAATAAAACCAACGGTGCTTTGGATAGTATTGTTGGGAGCAGTCCTTTTATTGACACGAGTTCTAAGCAGTATTTTAAACTGGGTTAGAACCGTAGAGTCAGAATTTGTTCAAGATTATATAAAGCGGTTAATTCACGATAAAACGGCTGAGCTTGACCTTGCATTTTTCGAAAATCCGGAATTTTATGATTGTCTGCATCGGGCGAGTATTGATGCCGTCAATCGTCCGGTTGCGCTTCTTCAAGGTATCGGGAATATTATTCAGCATAGTATAACTCTTCTGGCCATGGCCGTTGTTCTGGCCAATTATGGTTTATGGATACCGGTCATTTTAATATTAAGCGCAATCCCCGCCAGTTATGTCGTCTTTAGATATGCCCGTTTTCACAATCAGTTGCGTCTCAGGACAACACAAAATCGACGTTATTGTAACTATTATGACGGAATATTGACCAGCCGGGAAAATGCGCCGGAATTACGACTATTCGGGCTTCACGACCACTTCAAAAACGCATACAGACTGCTGCGCCGTCAACTTAGAAATGATAAAATCTCTCTCGCGAAAAATCAGGCACTGGCAGAATTAATTGCCAGTTCTCTTATCCTCGTTGCGACAGCATTTGTTATGTTATGGATGATCTGGAAAGCCATGGATGGAGACGTGACACTGGGTGATCTCGCGTTATTTTATCAGGCTTTCAACCATGGTCAGTCCCTAATCAGAACATTCCTAAGCAGCGCCGGACAGACATACAGTAACAGTTTATTTATCGAAAACCTTTTTCAGTTTTTGAGTCTTAAGCCAACTGTCATGATTACTGATTCAACTGTAAAGCATCATTATGAAAATCTAACCAAAGGAATCACTTTTCATAATGTATCGTTTCAATATCCAAATAGTGAACGAATGGCTTTGGATAAATTTAATATGACAATCCCCGCAGGTAAACTAACCGCTGTCGTAGGAACCAATGGAGCTGGAAAAAGCACTATTATTAAATTGTTATGCAGATTTTATGATCCGACTGAAGGTTATATTACATTTGATGATAGAAAGCTAACCGATTTGCCGCCTGAAGATATACGATCTATGTCTACTGTTTTGTTCCAGGAACCTGTGCACTATTATGAGACTGCTCAGCAAAATATAAATTTAGGAAATATCGTACCAAAACATGAATTCTCGGACATTGCTGCTGCGGCTCAAGACGCTGGAGCCGAATCAGTTATTAAACGTCTTCCGGATTCATACAAGACCGTGCTGGGGAAATTTTTTGGTGGAGAAGAACTCAGCGTTGGAGAATGGCAGAGAATTGCACTGGCAAGGGCATTTCTTCGTAAAACACCAATCATTATTTTAGATGAGCCTACCAGTGCCATGGACCCCTGGGCAGAGGCCGAATGGCTGGAACGGTTTAGCAGGCTTATTGTTGGACGTACTGCTATAGTAATAACACACCGATTCACGACGGCCAATAAAGCCGATTTAATCCATGTAATGGATGCTGGCAGTATTATTGAATCCGGCAATCATACAGAACTTATGAACCTAAAAGGAAAATACGCTACATCATGGGAACAGCAAACACGAAACCGAAATATCTGTGTTTGATATGAGTGCGTGTTTAAACTTTTAACACATGTATCATATTGACACGCAATGAGTTATATTTATTTTTATGGTTGAAAGTCAGGATCCCTTCACGCATAAGTATAAGATAAGTTTTCAACGTTTATTCATACTTAAGCATATAAAGAAAGGATTCTGTAATAATGAATTTAGAACTTATTCACCAAAGTATCAATACATTCGTAGAACAAGTCAAAAGTTTCGCTCATGATTCTCAATCAGAGGGGTGTAATCCTTTGAGTAAAAAGCGAGTAACAGCAGAGTCGGTTGAACGTCATATTTTTATGGAATTATTGAAGATTGGCAGGATGCTTATGCAAAATTATTTTCATGAATTAGGTCGAGGAGACAAGGGGTCAATACTTGCCCGTAATGGTCATGGTTATCAACGAAAAATCTGTAAACCACTCACGTTATTAACAGTTTTTGGAAGTGTGATTATAGAAAGATGGTGTTACTATGCCAAGGGCCATAAAGGCTACAGTCCCATAGATGAGACGGCAAGTTTACCCAATCGCCAGGCCTCGTATTTTGTGCAGCGGATAGTTGGGCGTATGTCAATACGCGATACCTATGATGAGTGTGTTAAATCATTCAAGGAGCTGTTTGGCATTTCGCTGTCACCCCATACGGCAGAAGAGATTATAAAGGAACTATCTTTGTATCATAAAGAATATGCTGATGATCTTCCACCTGCAGCAACAGAACCTGAAAAATTGATTCAGGTAGTCGGATTTGACGGGAAAGGCGTGGCCATAGTAAAAGAAACAGTTTCTCGATGCGAAGCACGGCTGAAGAGAGGGAAAAAACGTAACAAAAAGAAAGAAGCCATGGTTGGTCTTGAATATGTCATGCCTGAGCGTAAACGCTCTCCTGAATTAGTCGCAAAAGCTTTGGTCAAACCCGAAAGTCTGAGTGTTGAAGAATTAGACCAACTCCATGCAATTCGACCTGCCCAAGATATTTATTATCAATCATCACTTACAGCAGGTTGAGAAGGAATTATTAAAGAAGATATCTGAACGCGCAACAAAACGGATATTGGATTCTCAGACACCTCTTAATCAAGCCTGTGTCATTGATGGTGCCCCAAGCTTGTCTCGAACCTGTAAAAAGCAATTTCCTGATGCTGAAATCATCCTTGATATCATCCATGTATCAGAACGCTTCTGGCAAGCTGGCCATATTATTTGCGGAGAGGGAACACCGAAAGCAAAAGAGATGGTTTATGACTTGATGCTGCGTACACTCAATGGACAAATTGGATACGTTATCGGTGGATTGCGCCAACGAATCAAGCGCGGACATTTATCAAAGAAAAAAGTAGAGAAGTTAGAAAAAATTATAACGTACCTGGATAATCATCGACAGAATATGCGCTACGATCGTTATCTAAGCTTAGGCATGCCAATCGCTACAGGCGCTGTAGAATCTGCGTGCGGACATTTGGTAAAAGATCGTATGGAAAAAGCTGGAGCAAGGTGGAGTCTACAAGGAGGAGACGCTATGTTGCGATTACGTTCAATTTATGCTTCTGGAAACTGGGATGATTACCTAAAATTTCAGCAGCAACAGGAACATCAAAAATTATATCAGTTACCAAAAGCATCATAAGCTCAACAAATGAACATGCACTCAAAAACTTTATCCCAATGTCACACTCGATAAATCTCTGGATTCAAACCTTCTACCAATAAAGGGATCTTCTATACATTTCACCCAAATAATTATGAATCTTATAATAAATGCCGTTGAAGCGATGGCTACTATGAATAGTGGTGCCATGCTGAGTGTTAAGACAGGGCAGACAAAAATTAGGACAGAAACAAATGGTTTTGAAACAATTCCCATAGGTACTTATTCAAAATTGAGTATCAGTGATACGGGAACTGGTATTGACGTTGATGCACTCAACCATATCTTTGAATCGTTTTATAGTGATAAGGATTTGGGGAGCCGCAGTGGGAGTGGACTGGGACTTTCAGTTGTTCATGGAGTTGTAAAGGATTTTGGTGGTTGGATTGACGTTAAGACTGCTTTGCGAAAAGGAACCTGCTTCGATATATATTTTCCAAGTGTTCGTGACAGTTTAACCCCAAAAACAGAAATAATTACAAGTTGCTTTGGCATGGAAACGATTTTGATTGCCGATGATGTTGAAGAGCAACGGGAGGTTGATAAAGCTGGAATAAGATTTGCTATATTATGAGTTTGCAACAAAACTATTAAAGTATTACGTGTAGAATTCAATATCCGTAAAATTGACGGAAAGAAGGTGTTTATGGCATTTTTTCAATTATTAAAAGATTTGGTTAAAAAACCGAAAAAGCCAATTATAGGCACGAATGACAAGGATAAGAATAGATATAATAGGCCGCCCACCACAATAAGAGAGGTCTATTTACCCAGTCAGGAATCTGAAGAGTCATGGTGCGAATTGTCGGATGCACTTGTGCGGGGATTTGAGGGTAAAATAATGAAATATTTCGACATTCAGGAAAATCTGTCAGGATTTTGTCTCAGAAGTGAAACTCTCGGTCTCGAATTAAGAAAAGTCGAAAATAATTTTGCCGGAGGTTATGTTCTCGTGGGCAACGAAGGGTATCGTGATCGCTTCATTGAGATAAAAAAGGTCTATGACGATTCTTACAAAAATCTGAAGATTACCAAAGAATTTGACAATAGATTAAATCGGGCTGGATTTTGCTGGAAAGGTCGGATGAACTAATTTTTTCCGGACCAACTAAGAAACTATTGTACCTTTCCTGTAGTTACTTTTTAGTGAGTTGAGTTGAGCCCGCAGGGCTTAGCTCGACGAAACTCACTAAAAGGAGCTACAGGTTGAAGAGGGGCGCGGGGAGAAACAAACACCCGTGTTAAATTTTTCAAAAAAGACCTCCCTACCTGTAAAAGGCCGCGTTAAATTCCTTAAGCTGGAATCAATACAGCGAGCCATGTCGGTCCACCAAGGTGGGGCCTCAATAGTTTGAGGCAGCATCGGACTGGCAAATTTTTAATAACAGCATAAGGAGGTCCATATAATGGTAAAACAAACTGTATATCCTGCAAGAAGTCAAG
>JAJFLO010000201.1 GCA_021772675.1 Verrucomicrobiota bacterium
AAGAAAATCATAAACAAAACGCAATAACGCAGGTGTGACCCTGTGCTGCCTGTGCTGCCTTTAACGACGCTTCAGCGAGTGTATGGCACCTATCGACTCGCTAAAGCTCATCGGAGACTGCCGCCTGAAGACGGAACTACAAACGCACGCTCCTCCAGGATAATGATTTCATTAAATATGTACTTTTATCGCAATTATAACCACTTAGAATTCACTACCTATACTATCAAGTTAAGCCGTTCCGCGACTGACTATTGAACTGCCATTTGCGACTGAAGATCGTAAAAAATTAACAGTTTCAGTTTTTTCGACCTCAATTTTGAAATTCCTATACAACTGTTATGATCTTAACCGGCTTCACCGGTGCTTTATTATACCGACAGCCATCAGGTTTTAGACAGGTTTCTGTAAAATTGTTGCCTGAAATGAATAACATGTGGGCAGCTAGGAGTGGCCGCGTTACTTTTGGCTCAATCCCGGAATTCACCAGAGTTACTCACATTTTAAGTTGGATTGGTCTAATTATTTATAAACCATATTTGCAATTTAATTAAACTATTATTAAATTACCTTAATCCCGTTAAATTGTCCTACGGCGTATTTTTAATGAATACCTAGCCTGCCTAAAATTAATTTTCTTTTTCGTTTTAGGATCAATTCTAATTTTAATCGTAAATTGTTCGATTCTGAGGAAAATATAATGAAACCTTCATCCCTTGCCGTTTTGTTTTCTTGTTCTTTTATTCTTTTTGTCCCCCTGTTATTGTCGCAAAATCCATATGGCAGTGGTGTTGATGGAAATTTAGATGTGACCTCGGGTTCGATGACGACCGATGCTGTTCGTACCTCTGTTGCGGGGCTTAATAGCAAAGGGGCATTGTTCATTAATGTTGCCGATGCATCCATTTTTACCTCCGGTGATGAAGTATTAATTATGACCATGATCGATCCTGAAACTGAATTAGCAAAAAATAGCGCGGGAAATTACGAAACAGCATTTGTAGCAACAACCGATACCGAAAATAACATTCTGAATCTTACAGCTCCACTAACGCATTCGTACAACACTGCGTCAGGAAAAATGCACCAGATTATGCGCGTCCCACATTATGGTAATGTCACGGTTGCGGACACTGCGATATTGACATGTGTGGATTGGAATGGTTTCACTGGTGGTGTTCTTTCCTTTCGAGCCAATGGTTCAGTCATTGTCAATGCGGGAGGGCAGATTCATGCTAATGGTAAGGGGTATCGAGGTGGGCTGGGTAATTATCCGAACGGTGAAGGTGGGGGAAGTGGTGAAGGAATCACCGGAAATTTTGATATTGAAAGTGGTGGACCGGCCGCTAATGGTGCCGGTCACGGCAATGGCGGAGGAGGTGGGGGGAATGGTACGAATGGCGAACCAAGTCTTTTCGATCAGGATAATTTTGGTGTTGCAGTTGGCGATCAGGTATTAACAAAATTGATTATGGGAGGAGGAGGTGGTGGTGGTTCCGATAACGATGGCAATCGTAATAATTCAAGTCAGGCTAGAGGGGGTGATGGGGGCGGTATAGTCATAATATATGCACAACAGATCAATGCAGATATTATTGCTGCAAACGGAATTGATGGCACTGGCCCACACCCAAATAATACCAATGACAATTCAGGAAATGGTGCTGGTGGTGGAGGGGCCGGCGGCTCGATATATTTGGTTTCAAAAAATATCACAGTGAATGAATTAAAATCAACTGGTGGAATTGGAGGGGAAACGTTTTGTACAACTTGCTGGCCTAATCAAGACCGAAATGGCGGTAATGGGGGAGATGGACGAATTCGTCTTGATGGAGCGACTCAATCTATAACCGATGCGATGCCAACACCATTTTCTGGGAGCTTCCTGAATATAACACACGCTGAATTAACCAACACACCGGTTACAACATCACCTTATATCGTAGAGGCCTTTATTGTCGACGATGAGGCGGATCCGATTACAGGAGCAACCCTAAATTACAGAGTTAATGGTGGCAGCTTTATTCCTGTGACAATGACAACTGGAGACAGTGTACTATTCACGGCAAATATTCCTGCCCAGTCCGGTGGTGATGTTGTCGATTATTATCTGGAAGCAACTGATACAGGTGGAACACCGACAACCGAGAGTAACTACACAGCGCCATTAAATGCTCCCACGGAAACATTTTCATTTACCATTTCAGGTGCCGAACCTGTTAATTCGACCCTATCGACAGCCGGCGATGGTACGGTTACCCTTGACTGGCTGCCACCTTCTGATGTTTCAAATTTATCCGGGTATTCAATCCACCGAAATGAAAGCATTGATTTTACACCGGATAGTAATAGTTTAGTTACGACCCTAACAAATACGGCATCCACATATGTCGATAATACGGATTCAAGTTTGCTGGATTTTCGAACCTATTATTACACGATTACTGCCGACTATGATTTCGGCGGAGGACATACCAGCAGTCATGCGGTAACGCATACGATTGTTATTAACTATGATACGATAACAACCGTTAGAGGGGTCGTTAAACTCGAAGATCAGACTAACCATGCGAATATCAATATTGTGTTTACCAAAGCGTCGCCTGCGGGTGAGGATAAGACAGAACCGACTGATGCCCTGGGTAATTTTGAATTTACAATTGTGAATGGATCGTATAAACTCACTTATGAAAAAGACGGTTTTCAGACATTTGCTCGCTTATCGAATATCGTCGCCAGTGAAGAAGCCGGTGTTTCAATCATTGACGATATTGATTTAGGTGAAATTATACTTAACCGGTTGGGCACAGCAAATGTGTCGGGAGACATTTCCGGTGAATGGTCAGAGAATTATGCAATTACCGGAAATGTTACCATCCCGGCGGGGGAAACCTTAGTCATTCGACCAGGCACGAAAATCCAGTTTGAAACCAACAGTCATTTTTCGGTCAACGGAACACTTATTGCGGTCGGCACACCGGAAGATCCAATTGTATTTACCTCACTGCCAGCCAATCAAGTTCAGGCCAGGGGGCAGTGGCAGGGGATTGGTTTTAATGACAGCTCAGATGACAATGCTTTCTTATTTAGTGTTGAATTGTCATTTCAAAGTGAATTGAATGGCAATGTATTATCGAATGAACTCAAGGATATCTTCAGTCAATCCGGACATCCACTTTCTGGAACTGCAAGTATAACCTGGAAAGCGGACGACCGTGTTTGGCGAATTGAAGATGTGGGATCTGTTGCGGGAATTAATAATGTTCCGATTTATTATACGATCAAAAAAACTGGTATCGGACTTGATGTCTATCAGCAATCTATCATTCGTCATGCGATTGTGGAATATGCCGTCGACGGCGTGTATTGGAATATTTCTAACGGGGAGTTAGATGACGTCATCGTGAGAGAAAATTCTGAACGAGGGATAGAAATTCAAAATGACGGCAGTGATCCCCTAATTCGGAATACGGAGATTTACAATAACTCACAGCAGGGTATTTACAGCAATGAAGGGGATCCTTTTTTAATAGGAGTCATCAGCCGTAACAACAGTTTATCCGGATTTAAAGGTGATAATAATGTCGATATTACCGTTATTGATTCGCAATTCTCTAATAATTCCGATCATGGTATTTGGTTGAATCATGTAAATGGAAGCCTGACACTGTTAGACAGTACCATTGACGACAACAATGATTATGGGCTTCGTGTCAGAGGGTATTTAACCGTTGAACGATCTACTATCTCAAATAATACACTAACCGGTATCTATTCAAATGAGGGAAATAATGGTTGGATTAACGTAAAGATTTCTGACAGTGTTATCGATAACAATCGTGATATCGGCATCTATTTAGTTCATCGAGCCCGACCGGAAAGCTTTATTAGAAATTGTACTATTTCACGAAATGGAAATCCATTATTAAATAATCATCCTGCAATTCGGATGCATTATCGAATTTTTATGACATTTGAAGATAATTTCATTGTAAACAACCATCATATCGGTATTCTTTACAATACTCACGGCGCCAGTGATAATACTCCAATCATTAACCGAAATATAATTGCATACAATTTTTTTGATGGAATTTATAAAGATGATGGGTCAGTAACGTCTACGATAATCAATAATACTATTTATCAAAATGGTGATGATGGCATTGATATTCGCAATGCCACCGGCGCAGAATTCATTACCAATAATATCATTGCCAATAATGGAGTAAATGGTATTCGTGCAGATGCAACAATAGAAGGTCTCGAATTTAATAATTTTTTTGGAAACAGTGAAACCAATATCTCAAACCTGCTGAATGTTCCGCCACAATCGCTTGTTTTTGTATCAAATAATGTGAACGGGACAACCTCTGACATATTTGCTAATATCAGTGAAGATCCATTGTTTAATTTTGCCAGTGGTAATAATCTGGATTTCTCTCTGTCTTCTTCGTCCCTCTGCATCAATGCGGGTGACCCTGGTTTACTGGATCCTGATGGAACCGAACTTGATATTGGAGCTGTATACCGGGATTCCGGCAGTCCGCATTCTATTCAAATTGATTCATTTACAGATCACACTGTGTTGTTAAGCTGGACACCGGTTTTACCCGGAGTACACGGAGCATTTCAACATTATAAGGTGTATTTCAAAACAGACACTGACACAAATTTTACACCATTCGGTTCGACGACGACTAATTCAAATATTGATGTTACCGGATTAACGAATAATGAATTATATGAATTTAAGGTCTCGGCCGTTTATGATTCCGGAGAATCGGATTTATCCAATTCATCTGCATTTGAGAGACCGGGAACACCGGCGTTTTCAGCAGCGCCGGTTGCGTTCAAGCTGGATATCCCCGCTGAAGGTTTAACCGAAAACCTTACACTTAACAATTTAGGGACTCGAAATTTAGATGTCGCATTCCTTTTAGGGCCTGAGAAAGGATCGACTCATTTTGACAGCGGTTTTAATGATTGGTTAACTGTAGGAAATCACGCTCATCTTTCAGGATTCACTGAATTAACCATGGAATGCTGGGTTTATCGTATTGGAGATAATACCAAGCATCAGGAATTTATGGGTAAACATTTCCAGGAATATGCATTTTATTTTAGTAATGGTCGGTTGGGAGTATATAAAGGCTATTTCTCTGTTGCTAATGAACGGTTATATCAGAGTTTCACTACTAATTATATTTTCCCGCAATCTGAATGGCATCATGTCGCTGTGACCTGGGCAGAAAATTTCATTACGTTTTATATCGATGGCGAATTGCTTCAGCAGTTTGATCATGCGCATACATTGCCAATACATGATTGGGGATACTCGTTTGAAATCAGTCGGAGATCTGGTGGAGGGTTTCATTTATATGGAAATTTGGCGGAGGTGCGGGTCTGGAATTTTTCCCGCAATCAGGATCAGATTAAGTCTTATATGAATGCAGCACTTCGTGGAGATGAAGTTGGACTTCAAGGATATTGGCCGCTTCGTACAAATTTTAATGATGTGACATCATTTGCCAAACATGGTACAAAGGGGGGGAATACTGTTGCGTCTGCATCCAATACATCTCCCCCAACGTTGCCTAAGCTTCCATTTACATTATCTGCAAACTCTGATACCAATGTTCAACCCAATACACCTGTTGATGTTATATTTACGTTTAGTGATGTGGGTACGAATAATACGACTACTCAGATTACTCCTATTTTAACCAATGTCCCGGATGATATGAGCACAATCATAAACGATGAATCTATTATTAAATATGAAATGGCCTTGTCTTATGGTACGGTTGCACCGACAACGCCAATTCATTTTTTAGCCAGCTCTATTGATCAAACCGGTGATGAATATACCGTTGTCATTACCGATGCAACGATCATCACCCGTGAGCTTCAGAATGGCGGTGTCATTTCCGTTGGCGACGAAATCGGTGTTTTTGATGGTAATCGCCTGGTTGGTTCCGCGCTTTTCAGCGGTTCGTTCAATTTAGTCATCTCGGTTTACGGAGGAGCCGGTGGATTCACGTCGTCGCAAATGACATTTAAAATCTATGATACTTCAGCGAGTTTAGAAGCGACGACATTATCATCATTTTTCATTGGCAGTGGGGCGTTCAATTACAATACATTTTCAAGTTTAACGCTTGACGGTACAATCTTTGTCACGCAGTCGGTAAATTTAACGGGAGCGATGTTTAACCTGATCTCGACAAATTTACTGCCGCGTTTTCCACTTTCCAATACCGTATTTGGTGATTTGAATACTCTGCAAATTGTTTCCGACGATCAGGGGCGGTCGTTTATTCCGGCATTTTTTATCAATACAATCGGTGATATCGATTTTAAGGATGGTTATCATATCTATACCGATGTCAACGAAATTCTTTCCTTTGAGGGCACAACAATTGATGGAACCAGTTTTTCCATAATTCTGGAATCGGGTAAGTGGAACTCTATTGCCTTTATTGGAGACGGACTGGAAGATGTGACGACGGCATTTGGTGATATCAATGATTCAATTGCTGCTGTACAGACCTCCACAGGTTTAATGTATGAACCGGCGATGAGTATTAATACGATCCAAAATTTAGACGTGGGACTGGGGTATCAGGTATTGTTAAAATCCGATGTAACCAATAACATCACGTTTACTTATAATGATAATGGTCCCGCTGGTGGAGCACGCTCTCAGTCGGCACGGTCAATCATTACTCATAATGAATCCGCATTTTCTACAGTATCACCAACAGGCAAACCATATAATATGATTATTGCGGGGGTTGACGATCATTTGGAATTCGGGGATTCGCTGGGTGTATTTGATGGGGACATATGTGTGGGCAGTGCAGCATATAGTGGAGGTGAAAATATTAATCTTACTGCCTGGGAGGAAATTTCCAGCAGCAGCGCTACGGGAAATACTGCATCGGGGTTTACGTCCAGTAACCCCATTGCCTTCAAAATCAATCGACGCGGTGATATTGAGGATATTCAAATTAATGTTGATGGAACCTTTAGTCGGGGTGATGGTACATTCGGCAGTGCACACTATGCTATTGTCAATCTTAATGCACCGACACTAATGTTCGGATCTGTTAATTTGAGTGATGCTTCCGAAACCGTTGCCAATGTGACCAATCAACGACTTATTGACTTATCAATCGATTTAAACGGTACAGAAAGCGAAACGACGTGGTTGATTACTGAAGATCCGGTTCAACCAGATGCAGGTGATTCGAGATGGGTTACGACAAAACCTGATCACTATGAAATTACTGGCGCTGAAGGCAATATTTCTGTGTTTGTCTGGACAAAAAATGCGAACGATGAGATTCAATTGGTAAGTGACGGAGCACAATCACAAATCACATTCGATCAGGAATTATCCTTCAAAATAAATGCAACAAACAGTAATGTCAGTCAATTGTTGTTTGGAAAATGGACCTATGCCACTAACGATCTGGATGCAAATATTGATGCGGAATTAGCTTCCGGTGCCAGAAGTGCTTCGGGTACTACAGTATACTTGAGTCAAAAACTAACCTCTGATCCTACGCAAATTCGGAAACTAATATCTGACTACCGCCCAGAAGACGAGCTTTTGACCCGATGGCGATTAGTGGTTGAAGGCGGCGGCGGTTCGATTGGTACAAACCTGAGTTTTGAAGTCGACGAAATTCCTGCGGGTATGACGCTGGTAATACAAGAATTGATGGGAGAAATCCCCTATGATCCACCGATTGAAATCGCTCCTGATATTACCATTGATCTCACTCATAGCGCCGTTTTCGAGATCGCTCTTGGTACTCCAAATGATTCGAACTTTGAACTCAGTGATGGTTGGAATCTCATCAGTATTCCAACAATGACAAGCGAAACTATTGCCAACGTTTTCCAAAATCAGACGACGGGAGAAATTAAAGACGGCCCGATTTGGTCCTGGGACGGCAGTGATTTTCAAAACGTCTTAAATACAGGCGTACTGAATCCTGAAATGGGGTACTGGGTGAAGAGTGCGGGTGGCGGTATTTCAAATATATTTAACGGCATTGAAGCCGATGGCGTCATTAGTTTAAAAGCGGGTTGGAGTTTAATCGGCGCAATAATACCAAGCACTCTTTCTTCACAGGATCCTGCCGTTAAAGGAAAAATCTGGTATTGGGATGATGGAAATCAAACGTATAAAGCATTAAGTGAAGGAGAAATGTTACAGCCTGGGAATGGTTATTGGATTTATAGCGATAGTGATACGGTTATTGAGTTGGAGTAGTTATGACGCTCAATTTTGAGCGTCCCGTCTACGTTTGTGTAACTATGGCGGGTAAACTTTGGAGTGCGCAGGCCCGACTGCGCTTTTAGAATTCGCGGAGCGAATAGAGGTGTTGGTTGCCCGAGAAATATAAATTGTTCCGGAAGTGGCTGTCCCGCCCACCACTCCGTGGTGTTTTAAAGCGGTGCCAGGTCACCGCACTCCAAAGAGTTTTCAATTCTAGCAGTCCGACAGACTGCTAGACGATATGTGAATATTAAAATTAATATCAAATGACAAATTCAAACACAATGATTTCTGATTGGCCACATGCACCGGTTCATAAATTAACTGAAAAAGGTGCTTACATGGTGACGTGTGGAACCTATAAAAAGAAAAATTATTTAGATGATCCTAATCGATTGGATTTTTTTCAAGAGACGTTATTCACATTGGCTGAAGAGTTTAATTGGCAATTACAAGCTTGGGCAATTCTGTCGAATCATTATCATTTTGTAGCTATTTCACCTGACAATCCGGTGACACTGAAATCGTATTTATCAAAGTTGCATAGTGTGACCGCGAGGCGATTAAATGAATGTGATGATTCTTCAGGACGGCGGGTTTGGTATCAGTATTATGATACGCATATCACTTATGAAAAATCTTATTTTGCGAGATTGAACTATGTGCATAAAAATCCAGTTCACCATAACGTTGCAAAAATGGCTGCCAATTATAAATGGTGTTCGGCATTTTGGTTTACTCAACATTCAAATTCGACATTTAGAAAAACTGTTGAATCTTTTAAAATTGACACGGTCAATGTTTATGATGATTATTAGGCCGAAGGCTTTGGAGTGCGCAGGCCTGTCTGCGCTTTATAATTTTGCGGAGCGAATGGATGCGATGCTTGCTGCTTTGCATTGTATTGAAGAGATGGCGATCCTGCTTGCCACTCCGTGGTATTTTAAAGCGGTGCCAGGTCACCGCACTCCAAAGATTTTTCAACTCGTACCAACTCTTAACAGGTGTAACTGATATGTGTCGATACCTAAAATTTAGGACAGGTGTGTCATTGAGAATGATGGCAAATAATGGGAATAGAGTTGAGCGCAGCTCTTTGGAGTGCGCAGGCCTGACTGCGCTTTATAATTTTGCGGAGCGAATGGATGCGATGTTTGCTGCTTTGCGATGTATTGAAGAGATGGCGATACTGCCCACCACTCCGTGGTGTTTTAAAGCGGTGCCAGGTCACCGCACTCCAAAGATTTTTCGGCTTGTACCAACTCTTTACAGGTGTAACTGATATGTGTC
>JAJFLO010000202.1 GCA_021772675.1 Verrucomicrobiota bacterium
AGCGCGGGTGCGATCATATTACAGGATGTGGATACAATTGACGGTCTGATCGATGTCCGGGCGGCTGGTCTGATCACGGCGACCGACGTTAATGCTGCGGACGGGGCCGGTACGGATGACACGGTGAATCTGCATACGACAATGGGTGGAATTACAGCGACCCTGGTTGGTGCGACCGATTTGATCACATTAGATGCGGATGCAGGCAATATAACGGTGGGTGCAATCACGTCAGCGGGCACCGTTGCTGTCAATGCGGACAGTGGCGACATTGAGGATGCGGGTGATGACGCAGCAACGGACATCACTGCCGGCGGCCTGATCACGCTGACTGCTTCCGGTAACATCGACGGCGGGGATCAGACGAATGACTATCTTGACATCGCGGCGGATCAGACGGTGGATGCAAGTTCACTTACCGCCGGTGAGTTGAAGTTACAGAGCACAGGTGCGATCACATTACAGGATGTGGATACGATTAACGGGCTGATTGATATCCAGGCGGGCGGGCTGATCATGGCGACTGACGTTAATGCTGCGGACGGGGCCGGTACGGATGACACGGTGAATCTGCATACGACAGCAGGTGGAATTACGGCGACCCTGGTTGGTGCGACCGATTTGATCACATTAGATGCGGATGCCGGAGATATAGCCGTGGATGCGATCACGTCAGCGGGCACCGTTGCTGTCAATGCGGACAGTGGCGACATCGAGGATGCGGGTGATGACGCAGTGACGGACATCACTGCCGGCGGCCTGATCACGCTGACTGCTTCCGGTAACATCGACGGCGGGGATCAGACCGATGACTATCTTGACATCGCGGCGGGTCAGACGGTGGATGCAAGTTCACTTACCGTCGGTGAGTTGAAGTTACAGAGCACAGGTGCGATCACATTACAGGATGTGGATACGATTAACGGGCTGATCGATATACTTTCAAAAAGCAAGATTACCGTATCTGGAGCAATTAGAAGTGATAATGGTAACGTGTCCTTAACTGCAAATGATATAGAAATCAATAATTCTATAAAGACAGTAAATGACAATAATCATGTTTCGTTAGGCGCTTTTGCTGACAAGCACGGTATAGAGTTCGGATCGGATGACAATACGGAAAACAACACATTAGAAATATCCCAAGAGGAATTGGGGCAGCTCAGTACAAAGACACTATTATTAGACTCCAAAGGCAGTGTAACCATTGCGGAAGGATCGGATATTGTAATTGAGGTAGAAAAACTGGTAATTAGTTCGGTCTCAAGTGTTTCCCTTACTGGTAATAACGTCGTTGAAAATTTAACGGTTGGAATTTCCGAACCCGAAAGTGAATTAATATTCAATAATATTGGAGATATAACGATCACTTCAATTAAAAGTGGATCGATCAAATTAGATATTGATGGAAGTGTTTTCGCAAAAAATCAACTTGGCGATAGTCAACAAACTATCGAATTTATTGATTTATTTAATTTAACATTAGGAGGACGCTTTGGTCAGAATAATTCTCCAATTGTTGTTAATGGCGGTGAAATGATAGTAAAAAGTCGTTTACCCAATCATTTTACATCAGATGTGGATGGTGGCCTATGGATTAACGTTTCAGTTGGAACAGGAACATTAAATAAAATTAATGCGATTGGAACAATTTTTGGTATTGGTCTACTTGATGGCGTAATTCAATTCGCACCCTCTAAATCTTTCCGGAGTCTTGAACGAAATGCCACTGAAGCTATTCAAATTAATAAACAAGTTGACGGTATGGAATTACCTGAGCCATCGTTTTTTCTTAGCCACTATCTTTCTATGGCAAATTTGGACCAATTTGGCAATATTGAATTCCCTGATGTTGGAAAATCATCCATCACGTTTGATACGCGAGGATCATTGCCACCAGAATGGCCAAAATATCAGGAAACAATTGGTGATTCAGAGGAAGATTGGTGACATCAATCACTTGGATATTTCACGATGCGAACTAAGGAAGTTGGCTACATCAATTCAACAGATTAAGCTACATTTTCTATCTTCTCTTTATAACGTTCAAAATCAAAAAAATCACAATCTTCACGTTTCTTTATTAAGTACAGTTTTTCTCTGCCATAATTTTTTGCTAATGGTAAATCGCCTAAAAAGAAAGTTTGATAATTGCTTCCTATATCATCATTTGATATATAGTCTAGTACCCGGTGGCTGCACCATATGGATTTCGGAATCACAATGGGTTCAATTCGTGCAGTTTTATCTAGATCTTTTCCATATAACTGGGTAATGTCACCCCCGGATTCCTGGTAATAAACAGCACCGCAATGTAATGCAATTCTCATCTTGTATTCTGCAAAATCATATTCAAGCTTAAATGCGACATCAATCAGCTGTTTAATAGTGTTCGACAATATTATAAAAGAATCGCCCCACGTATTAATATATCGGAATTCTCCCTTATGATTGTCCGTGAACAGTTCAATTTTTTTCTGTATAGCTTGCTTATGATTATTGTTCATTTTTGAATAACCCGGAAGATCAGATAATAAAATAAAAAGTACCTGATTTCCTTTCTGTGTTGTATTTTTATGAGGTCGTTTACTAAAAATATTTACGATTGTAGTCGCAAGTGAAATTAAATCATTATTCATTTTATTTCTCCAATTCTTAAAGGTATTAATACAAAAAACTGCTAATGTTTTTACAAAATAAAAAAGACGAAAATTTTCATCAAACTCTATAAATCTATTAGAGTACGCAAATTGAAAATTTTGTATTTTTATAGTTAATATGCGTAACAAAATTGCATTTTACTCGAATTTCGAAATGATCATCACGTTCATCTCAAATAGAGAAATATTGAATCTTTGGAGATTAGATTTCTAAAAACCCTTAAAAAAACCAACGTTATAATACGCTTTAATGTTCTTAGTTTTTAATCCGTCAGCTGACGGAAACCTTAATGAACTCCGTGAACGGTTACGATTTTTCTGTATTGCTGAAAATTAATCGATTTGATTGACATATAATTACAATGAGCTAACGTACGAGCTTGAATTTAGTAGGGGTCCGGGCCAAACGGCTTCGGGACGAAAAGAGTGGGTCTGTTTCAAATACATGAATCCGTGACGATAGGTTCAAAACATAGTAATTATTTTGTGTATAAACTATCAAAAAGTAGTTTTTCGATTGGAGAAAGCACTTCATGGATCCAGGAAATAGTTTTATGACAAAAATTGAATTGAGTTTGTTTAATCCGTTGTATTTTTTCTAAGTTGGCAAACCGGGTTAGAAACGTGGGAAAAATAAATTGTACCGGTTTGTCCTTATCCTGCTCATGAGCGAGACTACAACCTCGCAGCAGGACTACCATATTTTCGACTGCTTCGATTGAGCATAATTTAATTACAGAAATTTGAGGTTTATGTATTGGGACGGGGTCGCAGATGACGTGAAGATAAGTGATAAAATAGGCTGATTTATTTTATCCACGTTCCTAATGGATTTATAGCTACAGGATTCTATCTATCGTCACGTCATGTTGATTAGATCTCTATGCCAACAAAGGTTTACTCAATATTATAATTGTAAGCTAGCTATCGGATTAAAATTTGCGTAAAAAGAGGGGATGTAAATTGAAATTTGACGACTTCATCGAAAGTTTCTGTTCACAAAGTCCTAAGTTGCCTTTGATGCATTCTATAAGCGGATACAACTTCATGACCATCATAGAAGAGTCAAAGTTAAAACCGCGTTGGTGTGATCATTTTAAGCGTGATCTAATTTATTTTTTTTATGGTCGCCCAAGTTACACCATTAATTCTTCGCACTACTCAGAATCTCAGGAATACGGACTACCCGTTTGTCTTGTGTTAATGCCCGACAGCCTAAAGAAATTCCATCGCGTTTTTCCCTTCGATACGGGTGCCTTTAAAAAAGGCTATTTCAAAGCTTTTTTCGGTCATGAAATGAGCATTTTAAAATTTCTACTCAAGTCAACCACTGATTGTCCAGGAAAATTGGTCGGCGGATTTTATAATTCAAATTTTAAGTATTTCATTGAAGAACCAAATTCGAATAAGCCAGGGAAAATTGTGGATTTTGAGATTCGAGCGTATCATGATCTTATAACGAGTCGGGCAAGTTCGAAATATGATGATCGGAGATCGGCAGCTGAAATACAGTCAGATGCAGTTATTACATTGACAGAAGAGAATGTAATTGCCGTAGTACTTCCATACCTTTTAATGGATGTCCCGAAGATTAGAAGCAGAGTAATAACTGACTGGAAAGCTGAAATTATTCCATATCAGTCATATAACGTACCAATCATTGGGTACACGGCATCGATCAGAGATAAGGTGAAGGATTTTCTTGAAAAGAATAACTTCTTTTAGGAACGATAATTAATATGTCATATCAACACATTGGATATTATGACCCTGCAGGTAATCCTCCGGGATTTCTTATACCTCTATTTACGTCTATCAACAATGGAAGCGGTGAAAACAAGCCGGATTATTGGTATCAGGAAATCAGCAGTAACTTTAAAATAAAAAAATTTACTCAGTTTCAGTCCCAGGATTCAAAAATATTTCCCATTAAGCCATGTGACCGAATCTTCAATATCGACGATGACGCGCTATTTGCTTTCTCATTTGGAAATGATCTAATAATAACAGAAAGTAGAGAACAGTTAAGTCATGAATTACAAACTCGAATTGATGAATTGACAGATTTTCCGTTCCTCAGAATTGAAGTAATGGACTTTATCGGAATGATCGAGGGTATGGAAGCAGCTATAGAAAAAGCGTCAAAATGTTTAGGAGATCATGATATGCAGATAGCCAAGACATGGCTTGACCGCGAACTACAGATTCTCATACGAAATAAGGAAAAAAATTTTCCGTCTTACCTAAACATGCAAAAGGCTGTGATTCGACATCTCCTGACTCTCTTCAATTTAGAAAGGGATGAACTAGGGCGTTTGAAGGAATTCTGTCAGTTGTTAAATTATCAGACATTATTGGTTCCTAATCATATTCGAAATGCCGCAAAGGTTTATTCTAACAGCGGTTACGATATCTTAAAAAACGATATTATATATACGGCTCTCCATTTTTACTGTTATTTTAATTCCTGTTTATATGGCGTGTCTAACCCTGTTTCGGTTAAATTATTAGAACACCAGGCAACCATTTTTAAGAAGGTACTTCTCCGGCCAAAACAACCTGAGAAATGGCCGATAACTCCATCGAATGATCTGAATAGTTCATACGCAAAAGAAATAATTGATGAATTAAGTACGGATTTGGAGAAAACGTGGGTCAATCTTCATGATGCGTACCAACAATCAGTTCACATATTTCCGATGACCTTATCGAGCAAAATCAGTGTTGAGATACTTCGATATTTAAAAGAAGACCAAACAGTTTTTCGTCAGTGCTCATCGTCTAAATATTTATTAGAATTTACTGGTAAACAGATTGAACCATGGCCTTTGCATAAAATTCGTTCATATATTGAAAATGAATTTGAATTGTCCGGTGAGATTGATCAGTTGTATCAAGATGATTATTCTGATATTATTGTTGGAAACATATCTGAAGGTATTGTTCGCCTTTATGGAAGCTGTACTATAGATAACATTATCGATCATATCAAATCAATTTTCGAACCATTCCAGAACGACGTTTTGGGGAGTTTTGATTCGTTGCGGATCAGGATTAAGAAATCTCTGGAAAAAAGTCAGTTTATAGGCATGCAGGAAAATGTATGGCAGTTGGTGAATCAAAAGGATAAAATACAGGGAGAAAATTGGATTTCACCTGAGGGTGAATTTAGAAATCGCTGTCCTGGGGAACTCGATACGCTGTTGGATATTCCATTAATAGAGAAAGTGTTAATTAAGAAAGTATTACATTTTATTGGTCCTCATCTTCCACACCCCAATGTAAAGGTTGGGCAATTAGCGGATCTAATTGAGGCTATAATTCCCGATAACATGAAATACGAAATAAGAACAGCGATTTCAAATAATCAACAGTCCAAAGAAATAGCGACTATAATAAATAAGAATTCTGATCGGAATAAAAAAGTAATTTCGGAATTAAGAATTCAACGAGAAGGGAGCTATTTGGGGAAGCAATTCACAAATGATCTGTACCTCAATAATTGTTAGTATATTCTCCGTCCGGAAATGGCTAAAAGTAAAGTAATCCCACGTAATGCGGGACTAAATCAATGACCTAGCCTGATACATTCATGCGGTTTCTACTGTGAGCGCATATCTTACTTAATCTAAATAATTTATAAAAAGCTCGAAATCAGGACATAGTTCGCTATTTTCTCCAATCTTCTACCAGCTGGACTTTCGAAACCTTCATAACTCGTTGACTTAACCGCCGGTTCGGCGTCCCGCTGAGTAAGCAGGATAAGCACGCTCGTAACGAAACAGGTTAGTGGTTGCTATCCTGCTTTATTACTCATCTGCCAGCTGACGTAAGTTACTTTTCCGTTGCCAATTTTGCGTAAGACTACCGAGTACACTATATCTCTGAGATGAATTAATAATTAAGGCTAAATAGTAAATATTCACAAAAATATTTTATATTAACTCAAAAAATCTACAAAAATCGATAATAGCGGCACTAACTATTTTATATAAAGTTAAAGGATTGGCATGCGTCTATGAAATATCCGGGTTTTAACCAAGTTAAGTTATCGGTTATTCGTTATCTGGCCCGAGTGGTGGAGTATCAATCGGAGATAAGGCCCCCAACGGATTTTTATCCGTTTCCTGAGCTTGGAATAGAAATTAGGATTCCTGAAGTTATTCGGTATTCAGCGGTTTCAGAGACCCCATCAAATACCTTTCAAATTAGGCATTTAGAGTTAGTAGCTCTTCAGTATTATTGTTATCAATTGATGCATCGTAATGGTGTTCGCAATAGAAATGATAGTTCGATTATTGAAGATCAAACCCGTAAACTGGAACAGGTGTTGTTACGTCCACGACAGAAATATAAATGGCCGATAACCCCCTCGATTGATCTGCAAGCATCTTTTGCCTATGAGATTCTCAGGAATTATGATAATGGAAATGAAAATGAAGCGTGGAGTAAATTGAAAACTGCATATAGCGACGCGTTGGACTATTCTCATAGTAATTTATTAAACTACCTTTCTGACCGAATTCAGAAATGTTTAAATCAGCGAAATGGTAACTTTGAAAAACTATCGACAACTCGTCGGACATGGAAAATCAAGAGAAAATCAAAAGAAGTCTGGCCAGAGAATGAAATACACGAACGAGTCATCAGAATTTTACCGGAATTTCAACCATCAACAGACTTACATTTTTATCTGGATCCGGACCTATTGCATGCACTTGCTGAAGGAGTCATTCAACTTTTCGGACCGAGTAGTGTTGACCAGATCGTTCATCATTTACAACCCATACTCCATTTTTGTTCCAATTCGAAAAATAACGGCATTAATCGATTGCGAGATAAATTGAACTCCCAACTTCCAGGTTATTCTCAGTTTCAGGAAATAAATAATAAATGGAAATTGAATGATGCGGCCACCATAGATCTAAAGTACATCAATAACAATCCTGAAAATGAATTGCGACGACGATGTCTCGGCGGTTTTAACGCCTTCAGAAATGTTCCAATGATATCTGATGAAAAGTTAAATAAGCTACTCGAAACAATTGCGCCCCATTTGCAACAAGAAACTATAACAGCCAGCCAACTCGCTTATTATATAACTCCGCTTTTTCCAAACAACATCTTTTGTGAAACGGTAAATTGGTCGAGTGATTATGAGGGAACTATCGCTGGTTCTGCCCAAATCGAACTTGAATTTGGCCGAAATTTAATGTTAAAATCTCGTGAATCGATAACGTTAATCAGGGATCGCCCTAGAATCGTTCCGATCAAAAATATGGAACAGACGGATTTAATATCAACCGGACAATTTCAGGATCAATATCATTGCAAATACCAAACGCACCTCCAGGACATTCGGAAACATTTGGAGCACTGGATAACCGAACTCAATTTTTTATCGTACTTGTCGGTCAAGGATCGCTGGCTGACATTGTGTGTCATCGTATTTACCGTTAGAAATAAAAAAGATACTGATTCTCATATACGTCAATGGCATAATCAGTATGACGATATGCCTCGTGGCTGGCGTCTGGAGCGAAATATTAGTCGTATGAAATCTCATACAAAAACATTCAAAACGACCGAACTTCCACATTTCGTTGAGCAACTCGGGGAAGCAAGCGATGAACGATTATATCTCTATATGGTATTCTGGGAAACATGTGAACGGCTGTATAATAATTGGGCGCTGCTATCGCAGATTGCCAACCAAAAGAAAGGAAACGATTATGAAAAATTCTGACAGTCAGGCTGAAAAACTACAGTTGATTGTATATGAGATCTTATCTCACTATACATCGTCTGAACAATTGCAATATCAAATTGAAAAATATAAAGACGAACATCATGCAATCTGTGAATGGTTGGAATTATGGTCGAATCTGGAAGAGGTGAATTCTCATTTTTTTGCGGACGAAGCCCTAGAATTCAAGTGTAGTATTCATGATAACGCTGAAATTATACAAGATATTAAGACTGGTACTATTTGGAAATTAAAAAACCGTAACGATTTACCTGTATCACCGTTGGTGATACTTATTGATATGTCTATAGATGAATATGCTGTCGTCATGTCGCTATCTCTTCGAACAGGATTAGCGGGGTATGACGATTTGATTTTAGGTCCGAATGACACTCACCCGCAACTTTGCATTCAACCATGGAATGAATCCATAATAGCAAATAAAGAATTAGATGTGTGTTTGGGGTATTTGGACGAGGAAGAGATGGAACATTTAGCTGAACTAATTGATTATAAACATCCCGATTATATGAGAGGAGAACCACTTTCGCAGAACGATCCTCGTTACCTCTATCGTGAAACCGAAAAACTACGATTTTTACCATATGGAGTTGAGGATATTTTGACGGTTTTCCGATTAACCAAAATATCTTCCTCTGGAGATATAAACGTTGTTCATGTTAACAATGGATTTAAGGGTAAGTATCGGGCAACGCAATCGCACTCTATATTATCTTTAGATCCGGATGTTTTGCTATTGGAAGGTTTAAATTGTCTTCTTGAATTTAGCTTACATGGAAATAATTTAGTAGAAGAGGCAACGGCTTCATTCAGTCTAAGTCTCATGAATCTCAATAGGACTGGGATTCCATCATTCTATCTTCGAATATTCGATGAAAACAATGTGGCGATCTTAGAGGGATATCGGAATTGGACAGCGCATAAAATTATTAACCTACCATCAGGTCGTTATTCGGTTCATTGTGCATATCTAAATAGTCAATGTTTATTTAATCTGGTACTGAAAGCACCTGCAGAGATGTTGAAGCTGGCGGCATCTCAATCGGATTTGCACATGGCGGATTACGATAAGCAACAGTCCCAATATTTGTTTTTCCCAAAACACTCGGTTTACAGGATTGTTGATACGCCTCAATTTATCGACAAAAGTGAGTTATTTTTAGATTGTACGGTAAATGACGAAAACGTGAATTTGTTGGTTGTCACTCATTGCGGTAGCGAACATCCCTCTCCTATTTATGCATTGGATTCAGTGAAGGTGTTCGATGGCGATAAAGTTATTGGTGGGTTTGCTGGAGGCAAGGCCACAATAAAAAAATCACGTACAATTGCATTGAAATGCTGTATCACAGAGCACCCTATTACTATCATACCTGTTGAATCAACGGATATATAGGAAGGAAAAATTATGATCTATCCCAAAACTGATATCGAACTATTCGAACAGATGGAGTCCGTTGAGGAATGCGTTTCACTCCTTCTACGGCGATGGCAATATCGCTATGCGTCTTACAATGAAAATGTCTTACTATCAATACTAAATAAAGATAAGCTTATCAATCATATCTTTAGTAAACTGCCTCAAATGGAACAGGTTAGAAAGGTGTATCGTACATATTGCCAAGAAATCAAACATGACAAGGAAATGCAGGCAATATTCGAGCGTGGAAGCCATCAAGATTATCTAGCCAAGAGCATTGGCCGCTTTAATCAACATTTAGCTAAACCAAACTGGCTTTACCATTTTGAGCGGAATATGACCGATTTATATCGTTTGAAAGAACTTATCTCTTATGTGGTGGGAGAACATAAGCAACTGGATCGATTGATCGTTCAAGAAAATTCAGAATCAAACATCTCGGTAAATTATCTGATAAAGAATTTTAAAGATAAAATCAATTCCATAGATGGTATGGTTCTATTTGTTGATAAAAATGATAGACAAAATAAAAAAATGGATTTAGTCGAAGCGATTCAAATTAAAAAAAACATACCGCCCAACACCAAAAACATTAATTTTGTTAATGCAGTCACCAATGGATTGTATAATGCAAATTGGGTAAATTGTCTACAGAATAAGTGCCTTGAAGAAATGGATGAACGATATTTGAAAAGTGCTGGATTGGCTGTATTTCTTGGCTGTAAATTGAAAAATGCCGATATTTCACCAGAAGACAAACGACGACTGCTTTGTACTACGCTTGCCACCGGCGTCGTTGACGATACGGGAAAAATTCGAGGTGTACACCCGGATGACTTACAAAATAAAATAAAATTAGCCGAGGATATGGGGGCTTCAGTTCTATTTTATTGCTTGGAAAATGACAAAATTGAACCAACAATTTCCGAAGATTCAAATTTACGTTTAGTCAAAATCTTGAGCGGAACAACATTGGATAAAACCTGGAAAAGAATGAAAAAGGAAATTGATCACAGTCAGTTTTACGAGTCGGAGATACTTTCAGATGATGACTTTTATTACCCTTCCTCACAGGGCTTCTTACGTGGCGATTGGTTATCTGTCCCAAGTGATATTGCCGAAGCTACGGGTGAAACGGTGGATAGTTTTAGGTTGAAGTCCCGACTTCTGGGGGGTGATGAAATCATCACTTTTATTAACAAATGGATACATTTAAAGAGAAGTCATGCAAAACTCATATGGGATAGCATTGCGGGATGGAAATGGTTCGATGATGTTAGCAAAGAATGTGTTCCAACCAGCATAACTCATCCCTATCTGGCTATCGCATTTGTCAACCTGTTAAGCTATCTGGAATGCTCTGATTCCGATGGGAAACTGGATGAATATTTGGTGTACCGAAGTAGTCATATTACCAATTTTCAAAAAGATATTAATAAAAGAGGCTATCGCCTGCCAACGATTAATGAGATAAAAGCCATACCCCGAGAGATGAAAGCTCGCATCAAATGGGAGGAATTTCAATACATATTGGTTGAAAACAAGATTAACTCGAATAAAAGCAAACCATTTAAATTAATAGCAAAAGAGGGATGGACAATATCCGATTCTTATGGATACGACGACCTTCCTCCCGCTATTAGTATACTTGTTATTGGGGGAGGTCAATACGATGAATGATAAGAAGATGAATAGTTCACCCGACAATGAATCAACTCGTGCTCACGACCAGTCGGTAGCTTTAGTAGAAACCAATGAGGAGAGCAGTAATGCCATTAGTTCAATCAATAGAGCTCGAGAATACTCAATAGATATTCAAAAGTACCAACCGGCGACCAATCCATCAGAGAATATATTAATTCTTGGTTATGCCGGTTCAGGTAAGACTGCATACCTTTATAACTTATTTCATGAAGCGTTTATCAACGGGATTGAAGATGGTTACCATTTTCGAAATATAAGGGAAGAATATTCAAATTATATCTTGAACGTTAAACTTGACAATTGGGGTGCGACTAGACGTGGAGATCTGTGGATTACCGATATGTGTGAGCTCTTTTATAATGACGACTATAGAGGGAAAATTTCGAGTTGGGACATTTCAGGAGAAGATTTTGAACGAGCTTATAAAGAACCCAATACAATGAGCGATGACGATAAAAAGGCATTCGATAAGCTTAAAAGAGATGTCGCCGATTGTAAAGGAATAATTTTTCTTTTCCCATATTCAATGAAAGAGGTTGGGTTTGATTCACTTATTCCCCATATTCTTATTGATATCCTGAATAAAAGAACACAAAGTGGTAAACCAATTTTAGCCATGGCAATTACTAAATTTGATCGCATCGCACAATCTGTAGATGATGATCGGATAATGATCGGCAACAAAGACAACAGTCAAATATTTGGTCAAGAATCAAACTTACAAAACGGTAACTCACGTCGGTTAAATCCATCATTTTACGAAGATATGTCAATCGGACAATTATGGTGTTACCGAATTCATGCAACAAGTCATAATTCAAGCATGTACAAACCCGCAGAGCGTGACAAGGCTATTTCTCTAATTGATGGTATTATAAATAAGAAACTCAAAGTTGATAAGGAATTAAAGCGATCAATACTGACAAATTCAATACCGCCTCAACTTTTTAGGATATATGATAAAGAAAATATAACGGAAGATGATGAAGAGCTTAAATCACAGAATAATGACAAGGAGAATGACAATGACAGAGTGAATTCTGGAAAAACTGCTAATAATCGTCGTAGAAATCCTCGATTTAATATTGAGTTTTTTACTGTTTCGGCCTGGGGACGAGAACCGAAATATATGTATAATGAAAAAGAGGTAAGGTATGATTTAGAGGAAGGAAAATATTGCGTTGTGGGGACTGAGCAACACTTATCAGAAGCTGAGGGTTTGAAGGTCAAAGCCTTTATATCAGAATCAGAGATTCGACCATGCAATATACTGGATCCAATAAAGTGGGTAGCAGAATCATATGAAGAGAATATGAAGGACGATCATCAGAATAAAATGAAAGTAGAACTTAACCAGAATATACGTCGAAAAGAAGCTGGTCGGCGACATCGAAAGAACAAATCGACAAGGTTTGTACTAGCTATTGTATTTTTTACCCTATTTGTCCTGCCACTACTCTTTTTCTTCAACACAGGACTCATTGATTTATACACCAGCGAAATCGATGCGGATGAATTGGGGCGCAAAATCGCCAGTCAGCCCATTTATCATCCATTCTTCTGGAAGATTGCAGATCTGAAGTATAAACGTGAAAAATGGCACAATAAGCAAGCCGCATTCAATATTTCGTATCTAACGGTTGCAGAGAAACCATCGTTCTTATCTTCCTTTAATACATATCGTGAATTAATTAGCAATTCGGAAGTCGCGGTTCTCTCCCGGTTTCATTTAATACAACTCTTCCAGTTGAAACCCCAATGGAAAAATAGACTTCATGAACTCGAAGTGCAATTTTTGGAAGAGATTACCACAGCTACAAACAACGCTGATAATGGCATCGATAAACTCAAAATTATAGAGAGTCGGGTCTTGGAATTTCCTGAAAATGAAAATCGTCGAGATATTTTAGCGTCGATCGAGTACAATAAAATGCGGCGAATTTTACTCTCATATTTTAAAAATAGTATAGACGTGGATGCCCGGGATTTAACCGAAGCAATTAAAAAGTGCACGGAATCTAGCGCAATGTATAATGCAGAGTGGAAAAAACGTTTTAACGGTGAGATCACTCCTTTGCTGGAATCCCTTTTGAAAGAACAAGAAACTCTAGTTATCGAAGACCGCGTAGAACGATTTCGGCATATGAATCTATTCATTGACCCAATTGATTCCTATGGGTGGTGGTCTAGGAAAATGATTGAGTTATTTTGCGAATCACTGGAGGAAAAACAGTATGATTTAGCTTGTGATTTGCTTCGATTGAATCCCCTTCCTGATGACATTGCTGTGACCTCTCATAATGTTTTGATAAAAGCCGTTGATAAACCAGGCTATTGTGATGGAATAAAATCCTCCTCTTCGGAAAGTGATGTATCGGTGCCAATCATGAATGACTATGGCAAGCAAATGGATTTTCTAAAGTTTCTCAACCGGCTATTATTAACCATGCCGGAGATAGAAAATGTTGACAAAATTGTCCGCGACATCGAATATGGGCAGGCACGGCTGGCACTCTTATCTTATTTTCTTGGAAAAGCTCAAGTGAAAACGGAAGATCTTAAGGTTTCATTTGAACTCACAAAGAAAGATTCAAATAAACGACGAGAGGACTGGCATCGTAGACTCTCGTCGGAGATAAACGATCTCCTTTCCATGATAATCAAGCATCAAAAATCATTGTCTCTAAGTGATCGTTTTACTCAATTCAAACATCTTTATGGATATATTGGCGTATCACCTACTCAGTCCAGCTGGTACGATTATTCGCGGGATCTTTATGATGAATTGATATTAGATAAACAGTATCAAGCTGCATATTTTATTCTCGAAAATACCGGTTTCCCGGTTGACATTGCAATGGCGCTTCAAAAGAAACACCAGAAAATCCTGTTAAAGGAAAATACGGATTCTGCCAATTGATAGTTGCTTGGAAATTGACAATTTACCTAGATTGGGAGTCCTTCCTTGTCATCTTTTAGAAAAATAGTCACTAATCTTCGCTAACACGAATTATGTCAAACACTTCTTCATTGACCACTTCAACTGGAGCCCGTGCCTGTGGAATAATTAATTTGCAGCTACTCCGACGGGGTTATGATAAGGCCCAAAAACCTGTAGCCTGGTCCAAGATGTTGGAAATTGGGGAGATTACTGAAATTGATCAAATTCTCACCTCTGGTTTAGAGTCGATAGAATCTTATGACAACAAATTTACATTTATCTGTGCACCAAGAGGAAACATTGCGTTATGTCGACATTTTACAGGCTGGGATGGGAAAGGGCGTCACTATCCATCGTATGATTGTGTTATTATGTCGGTCGACGATCTTAAGTGTATCCACTATAACCCGTTCGCCATTTTTAATAACTGGCATAAGATTATCACTACAGATATACCAAAAACCGGAATTGTTGAGAATTCGTTGAAATTCCCATATGCAGAATATCAAAATTATGGCGCTGCATCCGATTGCTTCTCTTACCTGAAAACCATTGAAAATTATGAGCTTTTCGTATTATCTCAATTCTTCGAATCGGCTAATTTCTTAGATAGAATAGCAGTTGTAAATGATCGATTTGATGTCAATAAATTGATGGAGATCTATCTCTCTACAATTCCAATTGGCATACGCAAAGATTTTTTCTTTTCGACCGCACCACATGTAAGGCTGCCCAAAAATATGAAGTTAATATGGGCAACTATTAATTGTCGTGCTGGATTACGAGCTTCTGAAACAAGAATAATCGATTTGCCTGCTATATATTTTAAAAAAAATGTCAATCGCGATCAATCGAATTGCTTCATAAATGTTCTTAAAGATTCTGAACTGCAGCCGAAACTATCACAGTATTTTGAAGAACCTGAATCAGTCAATCTCACTATTGCACAGGTCAAAATAGCAGTTAATGGGCTGTCGCGCGACAGGTGTCTTTTACAATCGGTTCGGGATGAAATAAAACAATTAAGTTCTAAAACGGAGAAGAAAAAAGTTAAAAAAAATGATCCTTCTCCTAAACTGATTCGGTGGATTGTCATTATGTTTGTTGCGGGTATATTCTTTTTATTTATGTGGGGAATTCATAAAATGGAAAATATCAACTCATCAATTTCTCAGCCATCTTTCGTTGATCCAGATGTGATGAGTATTTCTTTTAAGGGTGTTAGTAACGGTCAGTTTTCAAATACTACTCTATATCCTGACGTTACGTCATCATCTTCTCAGGTATGTGAAATGCAATTAAACGGCAATGATTTTCAACTAGGAACGGAAATTCGGGCAGAAGGTGATTATACTCTTAAGGCTACTTGTATTGATGACACTGGAAAGAGTTATGAACAGACGCTGCTGTTCACTATCGACAAAACAGCGCCGTTAGTAAGAATTCTCGGTGTAGAGGACGGAAAGTTTTTCAATCA
>JAJFLO010000203.1 GCA_021772675.1 Verrucomicrobiota bacterium
AATTATTTAACAATTTTATATTGTGATTTAATTCAGATAATTATGGTATACATATTGTTGGCGCCGTCGTATTGTCTCAACCCTACTTTGGAATTTAGGCCCCATCATAGCTACCTCTATTTTCTGAATGAAAATCAGTGACAATTTAAGCGTCTTAACTCAGGTTCCGAATTCGCTGTGATTCGACGCTGTATCATCCGTCATACTTTGTCAAAACACTTAAATTACGTAACCTACGCCGTTTCGTTACAAAAAATTGTGAAAAATCCGGCTAAAGGCTATGCTGTCTCAATAGTTGGATTGGAGGAAGGTCAAGTTCGAAAATATATCCATGATCAGGAAGGCTGCGATAACCGTCGTGGCAACGGCAGGTTTTGACTGATTTTACCAGTAACTTGATAGTATAGGAATTTGTTTTCTAAGTTGTTGAAATTTTTCATTTTATATAACATTACAGGATATCTCTAATAAGGAGTGTGTGTTGGTTTGTAGTTCCGTCTTTAGGCGGAAGTCTCAGCAATGCTTCAGCGAGCGTTTAAAAGCACTGGATCGCTGAAGCTCTCCGAAAACTTCCGCTTAAAAGCGGTACTACGAACGAGTTGCACTTAAATTTATAACATAGGAGGTTTGGAATACTCCCGTTCATGAACAGGATTGATTTTGCCAATCGTAGCGATAAAAATCTCCGGCGCAGCCGGTTGAGTTCATAGTATAGGAATTTGTTTTCTAAGTTACTAAATAGTAACAGTTTTTCCCTCATACGAAGGATTTCCGCCTTGTTGCAACGGGTGTCAGGTTTCGGCGGCAGTTGTCAAGTCAAGTCTAAAGCCATTCTCCTTCATCTATTATTGTTCTTGGACGGGTCAATCTTTATTATATAATTTTAGCATTGTCTTTAGCACCTGACACCTGAAACCTATACTTCTGCAGACAAAAACCCCGGTGCAGCCGGTTAAGTTCATAGTATAGGAATTTGTATTCTAAGTTGCTAAATGGTAACAGTTTTCAGGTTTCAGTATTGACAACACCGTGGCGGGTTAAAATTAAATGAGAATCACTTTATGTTGATTCCAGAGTTTTTCTCCTCCATTGTCCTTGAAATGGTCAATTTTTATTATGAAATTTTAGCATTGTCTTTAGCACCTTGACACCTGAAACCTGAAATCTGAAACCTATACTTTTGCAGGAAAAAGCCCTGGCGTAGCCGGTTAAGTTCAGCCCATTCGAAAAGCGTTCCCAACGCGGTTCGCAAGAGCTTTTCGAATAGGGTCTAACTAACATCTCGTTTGGTGAGCTAAATTATTAACTTGGAAGTAATAGCTGCAGAGCCCCCCGGCTTAGCAGGGAGAGTTATCACTTATTTTTCTTATGTTGCAAAATGAAATGTCGGGCGGTGATATTAAATTCATTTGCAATGATTTCTAAGATTTCTGCATGCGAATTAGCCAATTCAGTTTTTTCAGTAATCATTAAACTTAGAAAACGTGAGATTATTAACCGTATGCCAATGTCACAAAATCGATAACCAGCTAAAACGAAAGTAGAAAAATCACCTAGATGTTTTCGAGAATAAAGGAAAATTGCCCGATGCCAATGTTTTCTCCGAAAGTATGTTTTTACGTGAGAACTGTTACAACTATTGTGTTGTATGCAAATTTCCGGGAGGTAGTGAACTGGTTTTCCAATTTGAAATATTCTCCAAGTTAAGTCAATATCTTCAAAATACAGAAAGAATGACTCGTCGAAGCCGCCTATTTCGATATACAGTTCTTTAGACATAAGTAGAAAACATCCCGTTGAAACAGGAATAGGTTGAGGTATGGAGGGATTAAAATTTTGTAGTGAAATATACTTTTTAACAAGAGAAGGAAATAATCGCGAAAGGAATGTGTCCTCAATACACAGTGTTATCAGGGAAAAATACCGGCGGGCAGTGGCAACCTGCACTTCGCCATGATCGATAATCTTCGGACTGACTCCTCCGGCTTCAGGATGGGATTGAAGATATTTAAGAGCGTTCTTTAAAATATTTGTTTCCATAACAATGTCGAGGTTTGCTATTAAGATGAATTTTCCCTGTGACTTTTTCGCTGCCAAGTTCATTGCACTTCCAAAACCATTATTAGAGTTGTTAAAGATGCAGGAAACTTGAGGATGGTTGGAAAAACGATGTCTAAGAATATCTCTAGTGCGATCCTCAGATGCATTATCCACTACTATGATTTCGGTGTCAACAGGGGGAGAAACTTCCAGAAAATGCTGAATAGTTTGCTCAATGATTAATTCGCTCTGATACGAAACTAATAAGATCGAAATGGATGGTTTTATCATTATTTATTTACCGAAAATTCTATAAAGTTACGCAGACGACACCTGTACATAGTATCATCTGTCTGAATTGGTGTAACGACTATCAGAAAATTATTCAGATCGTTGTCTATTGTTAGGCATGCGTGTGTCATAATTTCGGCAAGACAGACGCTGGCGATAAGCAGAGTTTGAGCATGGAATTTGAATGATACAAATCGTTGCAACATCATGCCGAACACTACTGGGTGAATCGGCATTTTAATATTGTAAGACTAGCGAATTGCTCGTTCAAGTGTGATTAAATAAATTTGAGTAATAGATGTGAGAAATGCGTGATAATTACTAATGTGGCGTCCCGCAAATAACTTGATTGTATAGGAATTTGAACTCTAAGTTGTTATAATTGCGATAAAAGTACATATTTAATGAAACCATTATTCTGGAGGAGCGTTAGTTTGTAGTTCCGTCTTCAGGCGGAAGTCTCCGATGAGCTTTAGCGAGTCGATAGGTGCCATACACTCGCTGAAGCGTCGTTAAAACTTCCGCCT
>JAJFLO010000204.1 GCA_021772675.1 Verrucomicrobiota bacterium
ACGAGTTTCTCAGCAAAACTCTGCGGTACTTTTTATCCCCTCTCTTAAAATTTTGGTCATCGATAAACATTGTGACTACTAAAATAAGGCCTTTATTGTTTATTTCAAGTAAAATATAAAAAATAAACTATTTTAATTAGTGACCACAATATTTACATAGAAATATATGTAAATTACTATTATATATTTGGTTAGCTTAAAATATGCCCTCGAAGATCCGGTAAATGGAATAGAGCCAAACAGACTGACAGGCTTGCCCCAAAAGGGGACATGGGTGAGGATACGGAGGTCTAACTTGACCGTACGCGAACCAATTACCCATCGGTGTAGAGGTTGAACCTAAGTCATCTGTAAAAGGAATATGACGGAACGTGGAAAGCCGATAGAACCGCTCTGTAGTTGGAGCAGGCGAACCGTAAGGCACGCTGTTGGAACTATCGGGGAATGATGTCGGAGAGTAGCTAATGCTTTCCTGTAATGGGAGGGATATGCTGAAGTCCGACAGGTGCCTGATCGCGAAAAAATCGAAAGATCCAGTTAACGGAGGAAGGCGAATGACGGTAGCGAGTAATCGCTTACTGGCGCATCTCCACATTGCAACTGGCTATCGATGAGTCTTGCGAAGGTAGTTCGTCGTTTTGCATTGTAGATTTTGCTAATTCTAATTGCTCTTCATACATGGAACAGCGATATAGCAAACCATACCTTGCAATTGGAATTACCGGTCTCCGTTGAAACAGAGGCTTACAGGGGCTTGAGCCGCAAGACTGGAAACTTTCTTGAGCGGTTCTTAGGGGGCAACGGGGCGCGAGCCCCCGCTCCACCCGGACATTGGGACGATTCCTGTTTTTTGCTTGGTACTTTGAAATTAGACTTTTGTTATTTGAGTAATGAAATTTAGGTTTTTCATTAAACTATAAATCAACATCAATGCTTACCATTCCACGGATTAATTAGGACAATTATGTTGTTGGCCTACTTCAATTCGTCAATCATTGGATTCAGATTCCGGGGATATTGTTTCTTTTGACAAAGGTTCCCAGCAAATGATTGAAGCAATGTCTTCGCTATTCACATCAGCACTGGAAGCCTATAAAAATGAGCAGAGGTTACGCAATAAAATTAGGAACTGCCAATTGAAATCGATAACCGAGTCTGACTATTTTCAGGATATCATGAATAAAGGTGAAGAATTGCGTTCGGAAGAATGATGCATGTTTAGTACTCTAACTGGAATCGCTAAAGGAATTAATTTTAGAATTAGATACTGGTAATCATCACGTTTTCGAAAATTTTTAGAAATCTATAAGGGCAGCCTTTTATACTTTCTATATTGTGCAGCATTACTGTACGACACAAAATTTACAATAGCACAACGTGATAAATTGAAATAACTACATTGCCAAGAACGTGAGCGGCGTTTCGCCGATAGAATAGAAACCATTCTTCTTTTGGGTTACGGTTTCAACGAGTCGCACTATTCGCAAATTTTATACCTGAAGACTAAACTTGACACTGCTTAAGTTTCAAGAGAGCAGCTTTCTAGCAGTCTGTCGGACTTTGGAAGAATCTACTGCGAAAACCGCATTCTTGGCGCATTTTTGTCCAAATTATCGTCGATCCCATGGGGCGCAATATATTCCTCAAATTTGGACAAAAATGCTCTCAATTTGACGATTTTATCGCAACGATTTCCAAAGTCCGACAGACTGCTAGCCCGCTAACGCGGCCTCGGTTAATTTAGAACGAAACTTTATTCGGGCAGCAGGCGTTGGAGGGTCGATGTCCTCAGCGACAGGTTTTTCCGGGGTCATGTGTAGCGGTCGTCGGGGACGCCGACCCTCCAACCGTCGTCCGGTAGATGCGTCAATACCGAGGCTGAAAAATTTTAAGTTTCAAGAGAGTTTTATTAGTATTTGATATTGGTACATTTAGTGCGGTCATTCTGGAGATTTCAATTTTTTTTATTGTTTCATGTTAATATTAATTTACTATCATTTCTTTGTTTATGTAACAAAGGTGACATCTTGAATCAAAAAACCCACATAGTTAAATTAAAACACATTTTTTTTGATGTTATAAAAATAATTGCAATTGCTCTATCGTACTTCATTGTTGGACGCTTGTCTCTAAATTTGGCTATACCTCCAGGATATGCGAGCGCTGTTTGGCCTGCAGCTGGCATTGCATTGGCTTCAATATTACTTATAGGAAAACGCGCTTGGGTAGGAGTCTTTGTAGGATCGCTAGCCGTAAATCTTTGGCCATTATCTGATTTATCATCCAATCATTCCTTCTTTCGTTTCTTCATCGTCGCATTTATGATTGCGATTGGTGCAAGCATTCAAGCATTATTTGGAGGTCATATAATCCGACGCATCGTCGGGTTCCCGACTTTACTTGAGGAACAAAATGATATTATTCAATTTCTCATATTAAGTGGGCCAATTAGCTGCTTGATAAATCCGACAATCGGTGTTTCGTCATTAATTTTTCAAGGTGTTGTTGAAAAAGAAAACTTTCTATTTCATTGGTTTACCTGGTGGATTGGAGATGCAATTGGCGTGTTGGTATTCGCTCCAATATTTTTGATTCTATTTGCAGAGAATCATCCACTTTGGAAAGGGCGGAGGGTCACCATTGTCATACCTTTAGCTATTCTTTTTGTGATGGTAGTAACATTTTTCATATATGCCAAAAAATGGGAAAATGATAAAATATACAATCAATTGTCTCAGGATGCTGCAAATGCTTCAAACGTCCTTAAAAACAATTTAAATCATTGCCTTGGAAGTCTTTATTCATTAAAAAGTTTTTATAAAAGTACCAGGCATGTTGATCGTGAGGAGTTCAAATCGTTTGTTACAAGAACATTACTCAGTAATCCTGGAATTAAAGCATTATCCTGGAATTCCGTAATTAAGAAAGAAAATCGGCAAACCTTTGAATTGAACATGATTAAAGGTGGATTTGATTCATTTTCGATCAAAGAAAAAGATGACGCTGGAAATCTGACTCCTGCAAAGGAAAGGGAAAACTATGTTCCAGTGACGTATATCGAGCCTTTTCAAACAAATAAAACGGCATTGGGCTTTGATGTAGCATCAGAAGGAAGTCGGCAAAGAGCTTTGAAGAATGCATGCGATACCGGTAATCCTATCGCAACACAGAAAATCACGCTAGTTCAGGAAAATAAGAAACATAATGGATTGCTCGTATTTCTTCCCATTTATCAAAATAACCAATCTCTCGAAACCATAGCTGATAAACGAAATAATATTTTAGGTTATGCTGTTGGAGTATTTAATATCGACGTGATGATCCAATCGACAGTAAAGCAGATGAATCAAAATGACGATGAACTCTTTCTTATTGATTATTCTGCTAATAAAGACAACCATCTGTTATATGCTTATTCTCATAATAAATCAGACGTTATTAAATATGATTTAAGCTATTTTCAGAAAAGAAAACAAAAGACTGGTTTAGATAAACCCTGGACAACCCCAATTTCTTTTGCAGGCAGGAATTGGGAACTTCAAATTTCTGGAACGGTTGATTCATATGGTTTAAGACAAAGCTGGCATACCTGGTTTGTCCTAGTCAGCGGTATTCTGTTTACAGGTCTGCTTGGTGGTTTGTTGCTTATAATTACTGGTAGAGAATCCATTATCCAATCGTATGTTGGGCAAAAAGTTAAAGCCGAGGATGAACTAAGATTGGCTAACGAAAATCTTGAGATAAAAATTTGCGAGCGGACTAAACAATTACAGGAAGCTACAAATATTAAATCACAATTCCTAGCCAATATGAGTCATGAAATACGAACTCCTATGAATGGTGTTTTATCCTGTGCAAATCTGCTAATTACTCGTGTTGAAAATCCGGAAAATATAGAACTGGTAAGAGCAATTCAGCAAAGTGGAGATACGCTTTTAACTCTTATAAATGATATTTTGGATTTTTCAAAAATTGAGTCTGGGAAATTGGATTTGGAACTGAAGCCCGTTAATCTTTCAAATTGCGTACGTGAAGTTATTAATTTACTTAATCCAAAAGGAATGGAAAAAGGATTAAATATTATTACAACAATTGACGATTCAGTCCCTGCATATGTGCAGGGTGATTATGTGAGATTGCAGCAAATTTTAACCAATTTAATAGGGAATGCAATCAAATTTACGCGAACAGATATTAAAATTGAAATTAATTGCAAGGTTAGCGCGAATAATGATGAAATTATTATTTTTACTGTTGAAGATAATGGCATTGGAATGCCAGATAGCGCGAAAGATAAGCTGTTTAAAAGCTTCAGTCAGGTCGATACATCAACAACTCGAAAATTTGGAGGTACCGGGTTAGGTCTAGCTATATGTAAATCGTTAGTAGAAGTGATGGGAGGGAAGATTTGGGTTGAGAGTGAGTTAAACAACGGATCCATTTTTTATTTTACAATTCCTGCATTAAAATCTGATGTTATTGGATATCAAAAAGCCACAGCCGATAGTGCATCTAACCGTAATTTGGGACTTGACTATCCACTGAAAATATTACTCGCAGAGGATAATGCTATAAACCAAATGGTAGCAAAAAAGGTACTCAAGAGTCTGGGATACATAACTGATATTGCCTCCAATGGTTTGGAAGCTTTGGATGCGTTAAAAAAATGTAGGTATGATGTAATTTTTATGGATCAACACATGCCAGAAATGGATGGAGTCGAAGCAACCAAAAAAATCATTCAATTGTGGCCTTTGAATGAACGTCCAGTCATCGTTGCATTAACAGCTAGCGTCATGAAAGAAGATACAGATCGTTGTTTAAATGCGGGTATGGATTATTTTTTGAGCAAACCAATTCAGATCGACAAACTTGCTGCTGTACTAAAAGAAGTGAATTTAAAGCATTGATTTATTATATCTGACTCCTGATAAAACTATTGGATTTGACGCAGGCAATTTTTTACTTAGGAAAACCAGACAGATCGTCTATGACGAGAGCGCTCAGCAAGCACAGCCACCCTTAGAAAAATTAAACCTACGAACTAGATTAAATAAAAAAGCCGGGCTCTTTTCAGGGAGCCCGGCTTTCTTGACTGATAAATTTATTGATTTATTAATTCATATTATATTCGATATGAAGGATCGGCGCATCCGCTGGTGAACCATCAACTGATTCTGCGGTTCTGGTACCCGTACCAGATATAATGATCACCATATTATGACCTCCAGCCCAATCCTGCAAATCAATGATTTCCTGAACAATAAAACTGATGTCAGGTGTTCTTTCGGCTTCGCCCGCCTGGCCAATACTGCTCCAAACTTCTGGCTGCCAGTTAACAGACGCGACAGTTTTCGTTCTCCCAGACACATTATTTATTGCGTATGAAAACGCTGCTGCAGAACCAGATACATCTCCTTGGATTGTTAGATTGACATCGTCTTCATCGGTTTCGTCGGCAGTAAATTGAATATAGGCATTTGTCACCGTTGCACCGGCAGGAATACCCACATTTTGAAAACGAAGGCCAATGTGTTGATTGCCAGAGGGACCGTAATTTGATGAAACATACGAATCATAGGCTAACTCCAAATCACTGCCACCTTTCTGAATAGATCCACTTTCACGTTCCTCAACATCATCATCTTCATCATTGATTTGAACATCAACAACATTTTGGTAGACGTTGATCAAAGCGATATTTGATTGTGTTGCTGCACCTTCATCATCGGTTGCGACCGAATAGAGGGTGTGGGTTCCATAATCCGAAATCTGCCAACTCAATGTGAAGGGTTCTTGATTTACAATCCCAATGCTAACATCATTAACAAAGAATTCAACATCATTGACAACCCCATCCAAATCAGCTGCATTTGCTACCATGTCGATGATTTCCAATGAAGCGTAATCGGTATTATCAGTAGGTTGTGTCAATGTTACAGAAGGAAAAACATTTTCCGGTACGGCAAATTCATCAGCATATTCAACATAAATATACGCTGCTTTTTTTGATGATGCGTCGTGGGATTCTGCAACACGTTTTCCAATACCAGTGATGATAATGCCAAGTGAACTTGATTCATTCCAATCAGCATGCATAACAACTTCCTGAACAATTGATGTGATATCAGGAGTTTGTTGGGCAACTCCCATTTCTCCAACCACATCCCAATCACCTGGATCCCAGAAAACACTTGCATTAGTTGTGGCTCTATCTGATATGTTAAAATCAGTTTCTTCAAAACTCAATGCTGATCCCGTTTTTTCTCCTCTTATTGAAAGTGAAGTAACATCATCATCAGTTTCATCAGCCATAAATTGAATTGAGGCGCTGCGGATGGTTACTCCCTTAGGGATATTTAATTCGTTAAAACGTAATCCAATTGTCTGGTTGCCTCTTGAGGACCCATCATATACTATTTCTAAATCACTGCCACCTGCATCAACTTCACCATCTTCATATTCTTCCGCATCGTCGTCATCATCATTAATCATCGAAAATGCAAAGTCATCGGCATCGTTATTTAGCTGAGATGTTCCATTTGCTTCAATAACATTGCCGAAAATATCAATAATCTGAATTTTGACGTCATTAATATCGTAACCGTTTGGCAAATCTTTAGCTAAAACATCAAGAACATATGCCGGTGTAGCTAACAGACCTTCGTTTAGAAAAGGAAAATAGTTACCTGCACCACGTTCTGGGCTGGCTGGATAGGCAGCAGGCATATCATCTTTCGCATCTTGATATCTAACATAGGCAGTTTGCCCCCTGTTAAACGGGTAAGCAAATAATTCAATACCGTCGATGAAATCATTGTGATCGCGATTTGATGCGTCTGCGGTTGCACTTACGTATTCAAAATCATAAGTTTTTTCATAATTCCCGTTTGCCAATTTTACTGTAATTGCACGAATCACAGCCTGATTATAAGGAATCGCTACACGAAACAAAGCTTGGTTTGGTTGATAATTAAGCTGTGTAATATCAGCATCTTGGAGCGCCTTAACCATATGTGGTGTTGCAGTCGGATTAAAAACGCGCATAGGATGAACGTTATGAAATCCCTGCCCATCGTAACGACGCACGCTATAGTGAAGATGTGTTGTGGTTGTATGTCCTGTTTCACCCATCAGGCCGACTAAATCCCCTTTTTGGATAGGATTGCCTAAAACCAATGCGGGATTAATTATATTGAGGTGGCGAAATGCCATGTAAATATTTCCCCAGCCTGGATTTCCATTAAAGGAATCATTGCATTTAACCCGAACATAGCGACCGCCTCCGGTTTCTTCAACCACTTCTTCAGGTCCATCTTCAATTTTGTCGATAATTCCATCGCACATGCAGTAAATATCTGGGGGATTCTCTTCATCATAAACATCTCCATTATCAGTAACATTAGCAGACATGTCCGATCCCTGATGAAAATCATAATAATCAATGTTGCTTGATGACACCGCTTTATATCGAGGACCAAACACTGACATAAAATATCGATATGAAAGTTCTGGTTCATAAGTTTCTGGATCATTAAGAAGAACATCTGCGTCAAAGGGAAATGAAAAGTTATAATTATAAGCAGGTTCAACATTCGCGTAATTAGGGTCGACAAATGTTGATACAGGTACCGGAGTTGGCACCTCTGCTTGTATGATTGTTGAAAGGATTGACATCGTTAATGATAATTTGGTTTTGAATTGAGTTAGCATCTTAATTTCCCTTTTTTATATTTCGTTATTTGTTAATTATGAAATGTTGAAAAGGAGATAGAGAATTAATGATGCCAATCATTAATATAAATTACTTAAAACATTATATAATAACATTTTACAATCTAAAATAGCATTTACAATTAGATTTGAAATTTCATTAATTACGAAATTTCACGAGCGATTTTATGAAATTTGAAAATTTCAAAGCTGATTGTTAATTATGAATCTGGTAGGAAGTGAGCCCAAAGGCTCACCCCCTCCCAACAGAACGGAGCGTACCTGCCGGTAAACCGCTCTTCGATTAGCAACTGAAATTTAATTCAAGAGTACGATTAATATAATCATCAAGGATTATTATCCCAGCATGTCGGAACCAATTCAAATT
>JAJFLO010000205.1 GCA_021772675.1 Verrucomicrobiota bacterium
AAAACTAAGAAAAAAACAGATATCAAGACATTCGATCTAACCTGCTATAATCACGCGCGATTTTGAGTTATTTTTGTTTCCATCAGAGTGATGACTCCGATCAACATTTTCTCGGTTAGCAGGTAGATCAATTCAACGTTAGCTGTAGAAAAATGGACTCCAAAAACATCTATATCGCAGCTTCCCACACGGCGAGAAAAGTAAAGTGGGAGTACCAGACAAAAGATACCGAATGGCTGTTTGTAGGAGATGGAATTGATTTCAAAATAGATGAAGTTCAAGAACGAATTGCTTCATTCCTTTCAGGCGAAAAATTGTATTTCGTAAACGGACGTCATGATTCCTGTTCAATAATGAAGAATCTTACGGCGAACGAAATTGCACATAAGCTGAAAGAACAAAATATCCTAATCTGTGATCTTGATTTCAAGAAGTTCATTGAGTTTAATCACGTTGGAATAATGAGATATGGTGAAGTGGAGAGCTAACAGATCGGTTGTACTAACTCCGAAATCGCGCCGTTTCACTCTGCTCCTTCGGAGTCGCACACCGTAGACGTTAGCAATCGAAAAATATGATTACTTCAAACATTCGTCCATCTTCAAAGAGATGGTGGCGAACTAGACAAGACCCATTCGCAAAGATTTGGCCAAAAATCCTTGGAGAGTTGGAAATTAATCCCTCAAGAGAGTCGAAGGCTATGTTTCTGGAACTTCAACAGGATTTTCCTGGTCGCTTCCAAAACGGACAGCTTCGGACACTACAGAGGAGAGTGGCTGACTGGCGTCGTGAAACTGGGACCTGTAAGGTTCTCGAAAACTGGACATTGCGTTTACTCCAAGGCATGGTTAACAAAAGTGAGTTTTTGACGTTATTCGAACGGAAATTAGAGGAGCGAGAAGTTATTTTTCTTCTTGATTGTATTCGTTACCGTGGAATCCGAAGTCGGAACCGGGCAGTCGCCATATTAGCAAATGTAAAGGGTGTCCCGATTCCCATCATATGCAAAATATTACAAATCAAGCGCCACACGTTGTACAATTACCTAAAGAAATTCTCCGATGTGGGAGTTGAGAAATTAGTTGATTTCAGCAAGAACATTACGAAGAAAGCCGATCGAGACGACTTTCGGGAAATGCTCTTCGCGATACTTCATGAACCACCATCGCTATATGGAATTAACCGGACTCGGTGGGAAATGGCTGACCTCAAAGAAACAATGGAGCATAAGGGGTTCCCTATATCCTTGGCCAATATTCGTAGAATTATTCGCAATGCTGGATACAGGTTCAGAAAGGCTCGTAAAGTCCTGACAAGTAACGATCCCGATTATCGGGAAAAACTACAGAAGATCACTGGAATTCTCTCTCGCTTACAACCTGATGAGCGTTTTTTCTCTGTTGACGAGTTCGGGCCGTTTTCGGTCAAGATTATAGGGGGACGTTCTCTAATGGCACCCGGAGAACGTCGCTCGTATCCTCAATACCAGAAAAGCAAAGGGACCCTGATCCTAACAGCAGCGCTGGAACTTAGCACAAATCAAATCACTCACTTCTACTCTGAAGCCAAGAACACTCGTGAGATGATTCGATTGTTGGATGTGCTTGTGGAAGAGTACGCTGCATGTCGAGCGATTTACTTCTCGTGGGATGCCGCGTCATGGCACGCTTCCAAGGAGTTGAAACAGCATGTCAGTGAACTCAATTTAATTGATGCGTCAGGTGTACCCCGTGGACCGCGAGTAGAACTGGCACCACTACCTGCGTGTTCACAGTTCTTGAATGTGATAGAATCCGTGTTCAGTGGTATGGCACGGGCTATACTACATAACAGCGACTATGAATCGGTTGATGGTTGTAGGACTGCCATTGATGCCTACTTCGCGGAACGTAATGAACGGTTCAAGGAAAACCCACGCAGAGCTGGCAAGAAAATTTGGGGCGAAGAGTTGGTCGAACCAATATTCAACGTAAGCAACAACTGTAAAGATCCTCGCTGGCAAAGATAATTGTGGTAAAAAAAATGCTAACAAAAAGATCGAGATCAACGTCATATACTCGCCACGAGCTCGCATATGACGTGACTCATCTAAGTTGTTACACATACCTTCGCTTCGCTCAGGTATGTGTAATGGCGAGTTGCAAGCTACCAATTTTGTTACGCTCGCAAAGCTTCGCGTAACAAAATCGTTAGAGCAGAAAATTCCTGTTCTTATGCTCACAAGTTCGCAACAAACAGAAATTTCAGCTCAACTCGCCAATATCCGTAAGAAAACATACGGTTTATCGATCGGTTTTGGTGGAAGAACCACGTGGAAACGAACTGAATGAAAAAAGACTCATTCAGTTCCTATCCCCGTCTTGGTGATTCAAAGGAATCCATTCCTTCGGAAACGATTCCTTTCCCCGGTAACAGTGATATATTCTGGAATTCAAAAACAAAAACTAAGAAAAAAACAGATATCAAGACATTCGATCTAACCTGCTACAATAACGCGCGATTTTGAGTTATTTTTGTTTCCATCAGCGTGATGACTCCAGTCAACATTTTCTCGGATAGCAGGTAGATCAATTCAACGTTATCTGAGAACATCAGGTTCATCTATCGTTTAGTGGCCAAAGAACAGCGTGGAAACGAACTGAATTAAAAACATATCCAGTTCCTATCCCCGACTAGGTTGGTCAAAAAACGAATCCTATCCTGTCGGAAACGATTCGCAAAAACTCCGACAAGATCAATATTAAACCGAAAAATTAAAACTTAAAAACAGATATCAAAACAGTTGAACCAACGTTCATTACACGCGCCTGATTTTAAGTTTTCAGGGATGCCATCAAACGGACAAGTGCCATTATATTTTTTCGGATGGACGTGCCTCACTTCAACTTTCGGAATAAGAAACTTTCATGGGAACCAAACTTTCTCCATCAGATAATGAGCTGTATAAGCGGGCTGACGAAGTCCTTCATTATCTTTGGGATCCCATTGGCGTAGCCGAGGTGCCAGAAGCACGGGACGAATATCATTCTTACCTGGGCCCTGTTTTCTCTCGATTGAAGACCACAAAAGATGGGAAAGATATCTCGGATTATTTGATATCCGTAGAGAAAGAAATGATGGGATTAACAGTCACTGAAGAGTCGATAAAACGAGATAGAGAAATTGTAGAGACGTTACTTATTTATCGAGACCTAATAAAAGAAAAATCCGAACAAGGCAGTTGAGCCAACGGCCATGTATACGCGCGCGGTTTTCGTTATTCCGGCTGCCATCAAAGGGATAATTCCAATTTGTAGTTGCCTCGGAATGGCCGTAGCTCACTTCAACGAAATCTGAAGAATTCAGGTTCATCTATCGTTTTGTAGGCAAAGACCAGCGTGGCAAACGAACTGGATGAATTCTGCTGGACAGCAGAACAGTTTCTATCCCCGATTAGGTTGATCAAAAACGAATCCTATCCTATCGGAAACGATTCGTAAAAACTCCGGCAACACCAATATTAATCAGCAAAATTTAGAAACAAAAAAGATATCAAAACGATTCATGCAATCCTTATTACGCGCCGCTTCGCTTTACTTAAATAAGGATGCATGATCTCCACGTTGTGTGAAAATAATGACCGAACTGACCGCCAAAATTTTTCTTCAAAGGTCTCTGATGCGCGGAATTGTCTTATCCATTTCTGGGCCACCTGGAATGGTGTCGGCGTTCAGCAGAAAAAGGTCATTGAGGAATTAGAAGCCGAGTTTCCATCTGTTGAATTTTATTCTATGGAGGTCGATCCGAAAGAGAATCACGCGATCTGCCTCGACCATGATGTGGGTGGTCCACCTACAATTGCGACATACTCGGACGGGATCAGAAAACATACGCATATCGGTCTTCTTCAAACGAATCAAATTCGAGAAATACTGACCAGTGTCAAATAAATGACACACAACAACTCGGTTGTACTAACTCCGAATTCGCGCCGCTGCGCTATGCTCTTTCGGAGTAGCACACCGTAAACGTTCTGCTAAGGAAATAATACATGAAAACCATACTCGAACTTCAATGTAGCGCTCGAAAGACCCGATCTATTACCCGCGAATTGTCTGCCTTCTTTCTTCAGGAATGGTCGAAAAGACAGCCTAAAACACGAATAATATGTCGGGACTTATCTAACACTCCACCACCATTTGTAACTGAAGAATGGATTGCCACTGTCTTTGGAGTAGAGGAGGCGGATTATACTCAGGTTCAGAAAGAACTTTTGGCCCCTTCCGATGAGCTTATTGGAGAATTAGCCACGGTCGATCTTATTCTCATGGTCACACCGATGTATAACTACGGCATGCCTGCTGCGCTAAAGGCATGGTTTGATCAAGTGATCCGTGTAAACAAGACGTTCTCTTTTGACCTTGCCAGGGGAAATCAACCCATTGAGCCAATTCTTTCCGGCAAGACACTAGTTATTTTAAGTTCGCGAGGGGAAGGTGATTTTGGTCTAGGAGAAGTGAACGAATCGATGAACCATCTTGAAACTCATATTTCATCGTGCAGGCATTTCCTAGGGGTCGAATCTGAGCCTTATCTCGTCCACGTGGACTACCAGGAATTTGGTGATACTCGATTTAGGGCTTCAAAAGAACAGGCATTCCGCGATATTGAAGCACTAGTGTTTCAGCTCACTGATCCCAATGGCCACAACCCCACATCCGGAACAGGAAATGCAGAACATATCTAGATTTGATCTCACTTGTTTTTAGTGAGATCAAATCCTGGTTGAACAAGTCCGGGCTTTGCATATAGGGTATTGAATCGGGAAAATGGTCGACGTTGATTGTCCGAGTTAGTCAGTCAATGGTATT
>JAJFLO010000206.1 GCA_021772675.1 Verrucomicrobiota bacterium
GAAATCATTATCCTGGAGGAGCGTGCGTTTGTAGTTCCGTCTTCAGGCGGAAGTCTCCGATGAGCTTTAGCGAGTTGATAGGTGCCATACACTTGCTGAAGCGTCGTTAAAACTTCCGCCTGAAGACGGGACTACAAACCTTACCCTGTCCGGGTTTTGTTTGCGTTGATTTGATTGTATAAGCACTTGTATTCTTAGTCGTTACTATTTGCAGATAAAAATCCCGGCGCAGCCGGTTAAATTTTATCTTGAAAAAGCCCAAGCGCTTACGTCAAGTCCATTAATTTTTCAAAGAGTTACGTACTCCACTGCGTGCAGCTGGGCAGTCGATTATAAATCCTTGGTCGCCATCGTTATTAATTTTCAGGTAGCGATCTATTTCATTAAACGTGTCAATCACACCGATCATTGGTCCCTCTAACGGTTCACAATCTCGTCGTCCAATAAATGGGACTTTATTAACTTTTGCGGCGTTTAGATCACTATTCGTATCGCCGAAATATATGGTTTCTTCTGGTCGTACATTATTGTTCCTCAGGATTTGTGCCATAACGTCTGATTTTCCATCACTGGCACTAAAACATTTATTTATAAATACAGATAATCCCTTTTGCCTAACAATTGACTCTAATTCACTAATAGGCGTTGCTGAAATAATGAAAATGGGAGCATGTTTTGAGTATGTCTCCAAAAAATTGACAGCTCCAGGAACCTCGGGACACTTTAATACCTCAGAAATCACAATCTCATGAAAACGTTTTTCCGTGGCCTTCTTTTGTTGTTCGTCATAGACTTTGTTAAGAATCGTTTCATGAATATATACAAATTTCCTGAACCTGCTGACTGCTAAATTCTCTTTATGATAATTGACAATCTTCGCGACATGATCGGGGTAAATCGAAAAACATCGTTCAAACGCCCTGGTTTTGGCATGATTCGATTCAAGGATAACTCCATCGAAATCTGACATGATCAAGCGAATCATATTGTATTAGGACTCACAAATAAATCATTTAAGTAAATGCGACAGATGTTTCAGGAGCTGCTGTTTCTCAACAGTGCCTTGATTACTGATGATTTCCACCGCCTGGGCGCCAACGGCATTACTGATCAATCCAAGTAAATCAATCGGGACCTTTTGTTTTGCACACATTGACGCAATACTGAACACAGCGTCGCCAGCGCCAACCCGGTCCTTGAAGTTATTTGTCAGTGCAGGCGCTGTGATAAAACCATTGTCGCGATTATAACATAAGCAACCCTGTAATCCACGAGTGACAACGATGTTTTCACAGCTCAATTGATTCGCGAGGTTTCGAGTTAATTCTTGTAAATTTCCCGATTTATTACGCGCATCCAGCCGAAGCTCGTTTTCAGAGATACAGATAAAATCTGCGCGCGGATATTTTGAAACGGCATTAAACCCGTGATTCCCGGCATTCTTCTGGGTGTTAACCGCAATGTAGGGCGCCTTTTCGCAAACCATTGCAATAATATCCTTTTCGATCATGCCATGGCCGTAATCCGTAATAACGACCATATCAATATTCGGCAAGAGTTCCTCCAGCTTATCTTTTAAGCGGATAATCGCTCCGTTTTGAGGGTGATCGTTCATAATATAAATCTCGAATAATTTCTGGAACGGATACGTTTCCACAAATCGACGTTTGATGATGGTTGGGGAATTGGCAAGATGAATAAAATGAGGTTTGACGTTTGCTTTTAGATTCGATTTTATATAGTCAAAATGCGAGTCAATCTCACCCAGTTCAGACAGCAGGTTGATGTTCTCACAGAATGACGAAATATGATTTGCCGCAGCGAGCACACCGCCAAGACTGACCTCTTTCTTCTGGTACCGTGCCGCTAAGATGGGCTCCTTGCCTGATTTTCCCATCGTTTCGCAGTAGTGATATTCATCAATTATGGTTTCCCCCAGAACAAGAACATTTAATTGCCTGCAACCTTCAATATATTTTCTAATATCGTTAAACGTGTATTTTTCTTTCAGCTGGGATATGAATCTTACGGCAGGTTCAGGTAGTAATGACATATAGTTATTGATTAGATTTGATGAACTGAAAATGACATCATCTGTAAAAACTAATTTGCCACCAGCAGATTCGACGGCGTGCTTCTCTGCTTCAATCATTCCGGTAATGTCATTTTTTGAGTCACTGTACTCGCTGCCTTTGATATAAAAATCTGGTTTAATCAGTCCGAGCGTTTCGATCGCTGTCGGCCAGTTGTTTAACGCGACATAATCAACACATTCAAGCGCAGCGATAAATTCCAGCCGCAACTCTTCATTGAATGCGGGGCGACCCGGACCTTTATTCACATAGCGATCCGGCGTTAACGTAATGACAAGAACATCACCATTTTCTTTTGCTTTTTGAAAATGTCTGAGGTGTCCGACATGAACTAAATCAAACACACCATGACAGTGACACACTTTAATATCGTGATACAACCGTTTTTCAGCCAGAATACCCGGCAGTTCGATTAGTCCAACTATTTTGCCTGTGCTTTTAGATTTGGTTAGTGGTTCAGTAATCATGGTTTATTTCAAGTAGTGAAACCATTCCTTTGTTGCTTCATTAATAGATTCTTCGTTCCATACCGGTGCAGTTTTCCAATAATCAATGTTCTCCAGCATGATTGACACACCGTCTGCAAAACTCATCTCGGGTTTCCAGTTTAGTCGTGAATTTATTTTTGTGATGTCTGCAAATGTCTTATCAGGTTCGCCGGGGCGCTTAGGAATATATGTAACGTCGCCGCCAAGCAGTCTTACCAGTTCATTGACACTGACCGATTCTCCTGAACCGACGTTAAAAACTTCACCCGATATTTCAGAAGCTGCTGCTGTCACAAATGCGTTTACCACATCTGTCACAAAAGTAAAATCACGTGTCTGATTTCCGTCTCCGACAACTGTAAACGGTTTGCCTGCTAATTTCTGCGCCAGAAATACTCCAAACACCGCACCATACGTGCCAGATGTCCGTGTTCTAGGGCCGTAGACATTAAACAGCCTTAACGAAATGAGAGGCAGATTGTAAACTTTTGCCCAATGCAGGGCAATTTCTTCCCCTAAAAATTTTGTTAGTGCATAAGGATAAGCCGGATTGATTGGTGCAGATTCCAGGGTAGGGTACTCATTAGGAATTCCATAACATGATGAAGATGCTGTGTAGACAATGCGTTTTACATTTGCATGACGGGCCGCCTCCATCACTGCAAACGTGCCATCAACGTTCGCCTGAAAATAGTGATGCGGCATTTTGATAGACGGGACAATATCAGCTAATGCAGCTAAATGAAATACCCAATCGACGCCGTTAAAATAGTCCTTAATGCTGTCAAAATTTGCAACATCCGCTTCATGAATTTTGACCTGTGAATTGCTATTTCCTAAAAAAGCCAGGTTTTCTCGTCTACCATTCGAAAAATTATCTATGATGGAAACTTGGTGCCCGTCCCGCACCAGTCGTTCGACCAAATGACTGCCAATAAATCCTGCTCCTCCAGTTACCAATGTGTTCATAATATATCGTGTTTTTCCTGCTAAAAGATTTGTGAATCAAATGGAATTTGCACTTTTCGATATCGTCGCAATAAGAGTTCCAACGTGTTAGGGAACTGTAAAATACGTAGGTTTCAGGTGTCAGTGTTCAGGATTGACATTCATTTATCAGTCTCGCAGAAGTCAACAATTATAGGTGAATGAAATATTTTGGAGGGTCGCTGTCCTCAGTGACCGAGTATACGCCAGACAAACGGTCGCTGAGGACAGCGACCCTCCAAAAGCATGCCTTCCAATCAAGGGGTTGTACGAAATCTTAATAATTTTTCTTGAAATTTAATGCTCAGGAAACATTCACCCATAATTGCTGCACAGAAGTTTTATCAAAACTTACTATAAATTTTATTTAAGTAAACCATCAACCGTAGAAAATATTCTATTTTTCCCCGACACCTAAAACCTAAAACCTGAAACCTGAAACCTAAAACCTGAAACCTAAAACCTAAAACCTGAAACCTGAAACCTAAAACCTGAAACCTGAAACCTGAAACCTGAAACCTGAAACCTGAAGCCTGAAACCTGAAACCTGAAACCTGAAGCCTGAAACCTGAAGCCTGAAGCCTGAAGCCTGAAGCCTGAAACCCGAAACCCGAAACCTGAAACCTCCTCTTACCCAAAAATCCAATGAAACTTACCATTGTTTATTACGTCAGGAGGGAGATATCCTTTTTTCATCGGCTGTTTCTTATCATACATACATACAATAATCGCTGGCAGCTTACAGTCTCTTAGTTCACTGAAGGGGTCTATTTCAATATTTAGGAATTTGGATTTTCTTCTATCATTATCGAATACACTAATGAGCTTGATATTCCACTCCTGAACCCCTAAATAAGCGATTTCGGCCAAATCTCCTGCGCCCAGGAAACCGATTTCTTTTATACCATCTATCACTAAATCTTTGCATACCTGTGAACTTCGCTTGCGTCCTTCGCGATAGAAGTGCATTGAAAAATCAAAAAACTCCATCGTTAACCGTGCCTTTTCCAAGATGCCCTTAGGCGTCAAAAAATAATCCCAACGTCGTGAATGGATGACGTTAACATGAACGAGTCCCTTCTCAACCATACGAGTCAGGATATCGTGGGCAAGACGTACACTCACATTGAGCTTTTGCGCGACCATACGGTTTGTCACTTTGTGGTCACCCTCAATATGATTTAAGAGCTCAAGTTCGTAGAGATTGTGGTTATCTATTGCCATGAAGGGAGTCGAAAAATGATTCTGGTTTCTGGATGCTTGATAAAAGATAAAGAGTCCGTATTCAAAATGTGAGTGGTTCCGGGGATGCTTGAGGTTGAGGTCAAAGTAACGCGGTGTTGCCGTTTCACTAATTCGCTATCGCAAATTGCTGTCTCGCTTTATGCTCGGCTCCTGACTGCGCACATATGATTCAGCCAGGAATGGCCGATTTACTATTTGCCACTCACATTTTGAATACGGACTCAAGATAAAAACGAATTCTCATTCAAGAATTATGAAAATGGTATGGATTAAAGCAATGATATTGGAGGGGCGCTGTCCTCAGTGACCGAACATATGTCTGACAAACGGTAGTGAGGATAGGCATTCGACAAAAACACACTGGCAAAACCTTGTCCAGAATCGTTTGATCTGATGACTGACATCTGTTTACCGTTTACTGAAATTCAGGCGAGCTGCGCCCCGTCACTTCAATCAATGAAGAAGTTGATATGGGAAAGGTATATTTAGACTATTAAACATAAACCTGAATCCGTGACGGTAGGTTCAAGACGAAATAACTATTAGGTATTTTACCAATTAGCAATATGTCGCCACTTCGCGGAGGCTTTCTTTAAATGCATTTGCTTCGTTAGTAAGCAGTTGCAGTAGTCACTACAGCTAAA
>JAJFLO010000207.1 GCA_021772675.1 Verrucomicrobiota bacterium
AAGCCCTTGACACTTGTAAACCTCCACAAAATAATAACCATTCAAAGCCCAATTGGCTTAAACAAGATGTTATCGCCTTCCTTGAAAAAATCACTAAGATCGCTTAATTAATTATGTGAGGTAAATTAAATTCTAATTCCATAAATGTGCGGAAAAATCATAAAACAATGTCCCATTTACTCAACATAATCGAATGGTGCACATAACGCGGACATTCACCAGAGTCACTCACATTTTGAATACACACTTCTCTGAAAGTTAAAGTTTTTTTAGGTGTCAGGTTTCAGTGTTCAGGTGTCAAAAAAACGTGCTAATGATCTTCAATCTTCTGAAACCTGACACCTGAAACCAAGTTTCGTTTTGTATTAACCAAGACCGAGAATCGGAGGCCTTGATAGTCGCTCTAATAAAGCAGATGTATTAAGAGAAAGCGATTCTGCAATAGCAGAACGGTTGCCAAAATGTAAAACACATTTTAGGTAACTGGTTTAATACATGTGTCTACGCATTCAGGTAATTTTCGTTCCTAAACGTTCTTTACACGTCCGCTTGAAATAGGTCCACCCGCAAAGTCCACTATATTTCTTAAGATGATAACTGCAAACGAACACACTTTGTTTTTCCGTTAAGTCACCTAATTTATCTGCCCGTACTGGATAAATCGACTTTGTATGTTATCCCTAGGATCCGCGTGAATTATCGCTTTGGTAATTCTGTGTCAAGAATGTTGAAGTTACACGTAACTGTTTTATTATAAGCATGTAACGTAGCGTTTTTTTCTATTATTTCCCGCCTCGAAAACCCGAAATAAATAAAAAGTACGACTTTTACAAGCACCTTTATGAATAAAAATTATCGAAATATCGGCATTATTGCCCATGTTGATCATGGAAAAACCACCCTGGTAGATAAATTACTGCAATCTACAGGTATCTATCGTGAAAATGAGGTTATCCAGGATCGTGCAATGGATAATATGGATTTGGAAAAAGAAAAAGGAATAACGATCCGATCAAAAAATACGTCTGTAAAATGGCAAGATACTATTATCAATATTGTTGATACTCCAGGTCACGCGGATTTTGGCCGCGAGGTTGAACGTATCCTAAAAATGGTCGACGGCGTTTTACTCATCGTTGATGCTGCTGAGGGACCGCAAGCGCAAACTCGATTTGTATTAAAAAAAGCAATCGAAAACAATTTAAAGCTTGTTTGTGTGATTAATAAAATTGATCGTGATTTTTCAGCCCCCGAACGAGTTCATGATGAAATCCTCGAACTTTTACTCGAACTGAATGCAACTGAGGAACAATTCAATGCGCCATTCGTTTATTGTAGCGCAAAAGAAGGATTCGCAATTAATCAGTTAAATGATGAGCGCATTAATATGGACCCATTATTCAACACAGTTCTGACTCATATTCCACCACCAATCGTTTATACTGATGAACCGTTTAAGATGCTGGTGAGTAATCTGGATTGGGATGATTATGTCGGGCGTATTGCGATTGGTAAAATTCTCAGCGGATCAGTTAAATTTGGTGATTCTATTTATTGTATTGACAAAGATGTGGTATACAAAAAGGGCTCCGTCAAAAAGTTACTATCTTACAGCGGAATAACGTCTTCAGAATCGACAGAGGTTTATGCTGGCGACATTGTCGGCATCGCCGGTTTCGAAAATGTGTATATCGGGGAAACATTGTGCAATAATGAAAAACAAACACCCCTCCCATTTGTAGAGATTGATCCGCCGACAATTCAGATGCAAATTTGTGTCAATGATGGACCGTTTGCGGGGCGAGATGGCAAATATGTGACGGCTCGTAATATCCGGGATCGCCTGGAAAAAGAAACTCGAACAAATATTTCCCTGGAATTTAAGGAAGCTCAAGATGGTGCCTCATTCATTGTCTCTGCTCGTGGCGAACTGCAAATTGCCGAATTGGTTGAAACAATGCGTCGAGAAGGTTTCGAATTACTCATCTCCCGGCCGGAAGTTATTTTTCATATTGAAAAGGGGAAAAAACTGGAGCCTTTTGAAGAAATATGGTTAGAAATGCCTGGCGAATCTCTCGGCGACATGATGCAGGAATTAGCATCCCGGAAGGCACAAATAACAAACATGGTTCACGAGGAAAAAATTGCGAAACTGGAAGCAAGCATGCCCACCCGCGGGATAATTGGATTTGAAAATTTTATTATTAATAAAACCAGTGGGCAGGCGTTATTGGGCCATCTCTTCAAAGAACATGCACCTATTTGCGGAGAAATAACCTTCCGTAATACCGGTGTACTTATTTCAATGGAACGAGGCATTGCTACATCATATTCTCTGGAAAGTATTCAGGAACGTGGAAAGCTGTTTATTTCCCCGCAAGAGAAAGTGTACGAAGGTATGATCGTTGGGGAAAATGCCAGATCGCAAGATTTACCGGTGAATCCAACCAAAGCCAAACAGCTAACCAATTTTCGATGTCAGGGTGAAGGTAAAGGAATTCAGCTGGAACCTGCGACAAAATATAGCCTAGAAAGATCCATAGAATCAATTGCGGATGACGAGTACGTTGAAATTACCCCAAAGGCAATTCGGCTACGGAAAAGGATTTTAAACGCAAACGACAGGAAACGGTCTTTGCAATCAAAAAATAATCTCGTTACCGCTTAATAAAATCATAAGATTTCCGATAATTATAGTTTGATTATTACAAGAGTGAATATAGAGCTCGCTATTCGACCTCAGTTAATAACATATGCAACTTTATTTAGCTTGGATTATGCATGAAATTTTGTGATGAGAGTTATTAGATTGCGTGAAATCAATGAGTTATGAATATTGTTTGCGTGCAGGCTTCCAGCTCGTAGAGCCTACAGCTCGGAGAGAATAGTGTTAAAAATCCGCCGTGGTGATAACTCGATAGTATAGGTAGTGAATTCTAAGTGGTTATAATTGCGATAAAAGTATATATTTAATGAAATCATTATCCTGGAGGAGCGTGCGTTTGTAGTTCCGTCTTCAGGCGGAAGTCTCCGATGAGCTTTAGCGAGTCGATAGGTGCCATACACTCGCTGAAGCGTCTTTAAAACTTCCGCCTGAAGACGGGACTACAAACCTAACCCCGTCCGAGTTTTTCGTTGATTTGATTGTATAAGCACTTGTATTTTAAGTTACAATTGGTGTTATAACAAAACCCCGGCCAAGCTGGTTATATTTATAGTGTATTAATTTCAATTCTAAGTGTTTATAATTGCGATAAAAGTACATATATAATTAAATCACATTATCCTGGAGGAACGTGCGTTTGTAG
>JAJFLO010000208.1 GCA_021772675.1 Verrucomicrobiota bacterium
CATGTCCCCTTTTGGGGCAAGCCTGTCAGTCTGTTTGGCTCTATTCCATTTACGATGCTTACAGTTATTCACATATGTTAACCATATCACCCAATCCTAGCCCTTACCCGGTTTCAGACTACCAGGAGGGTGTCAACCTCACGGTTTCTTCCCCGGTCAACTTGACCTTTGGTACATGTTCGAAGGGCATCAGGCCATCTACAACAGCGCGTAAATTCGCCTGCCTCTCAGGATACCGGTCGCGGAAGACCGGGTTCAGTCGCGTACTGCGCTGAACAAAAATATGACGACCTCGTGTCGCCACCAACTTCTGGATAAAAGTTGGCATGGTGATAAATACAGAACGAATTGACCATCATGACTTTGCCGCGTTTTCAAAAAACCTTGGATTTTGAAAAGGCTAAGTGTTATTAGCTTTGGTCACAAAACTTGGCATTCAAAAGACGAACCACACACCTTCAAAATCCCTATCGTCCAACACAAAATATAACCAGTATTCCTGCTGCAATAAATTTATTTGTAATTTCCCTACCCCTGTATTTTATTAGTAAATGTTAATCTATCGTTGTTCTGGTAGAACCACACCAGCAAATCGCCCCACCGACAAATGCCCAAGACACTATACAGCCTACTTAAAATTGAAATATGAGCACATATTAGCATTTCAGGTTCACCCTCCAATTTTAAAATTGGTATTTCTGGGTATAAAGATCTGAGTTCGAGGGTCAACTTGGACTACTACATTTTGAGCCTGTAAAATTCAAAAATCATATTTTAGGTATGGAACTTTTGTGATCAACCATAAATTTCAAAAATAAAATCTATGAAATTTTTCAATTTAGGAAATAATAAAAATTCGCAATTAAGTAATCGCTTGGTATGGTGATATTGTTTAAACATATTCTCCTGACGATCCCGTTAATTGGTGGAGTTTGGAGTTCCGTCACGAAAAAGTTTTCTGCCACACCAGCGGGACGGGACTACAAACAAATCACTACATAGTTCCACACCAGTTGAGAAATCAATAGGCAATTGATGGTTCTTAGTCGTAATTCACTGTTCATAAGTGAATTATGATCAAGGTTTATTAAAAAACTTACATCTCGTCGTTGGCATTTCAAAAACAATGTTAATTTTTTGATCAATTGAATTTCTGATCGAATTTGACAATGACCAATCCGCATTAGAAGGTTAAAAGTGAGAATAAGAAGTTGTTCGTCAACAAGGATACTGTTATAGTTCTTGCAAATAGACCTTATCCAAGCCTCAGGAAAAGTTATGAAAAATGTGTTTTTTTATGTATTGCAAGTGTGGATGGTGTTTGTATTCTCAGGATGCAGCCGGAAATCAAGTGAAATAATTAACATTCAAGTACCGATCATCCCCAGTCTTGAAGATAGGATAGCTGATGGCACTCTCTATACTCCCACAACACAAACAATTCTCAGGGGATATCACTGGTTAGAAACGGTGAGATCCATAGATATTATCGTCAATCAGAGTCTGCAGGGAACGTTTAAACTTAATAATCCCAATACAAACCATGTATTACATTTACAGAATATTCCCATCGACTATCTGGTACCCCGAATGCATTATACACCTTCGAATCCCCCCGATGAATTTGATGGGTTCAATTTGATGATGGCTGAATATTCGCGAAACGGGTTGCGAGTTCCCGTTGGCAAAAAGGATGATAGTATTGCTCGTTTTGTCACAAACCTCAAGGACGGTTCGCCATGGTCACTTGAAGGTGATTTTAAGTTTTTGCCGAATCCATCATTTAAGCCACTGCGAATCGGTGTCATTAACAATTGTCTCCATCCCGGATTGTGGGAAATCAATGCGGAAGATCGCGCCGGAGAATTCTATCATGGGTGGTGCCAGATTCCAGAAGATGCCTATTCGAAACTTGTTGCAAAGGTAAATAAACTACCCATTGACTTTGTAAAACGTTCGATACAATGGCATGAGAAAAATGTAAAAATATCATTAGACCGTTTACGCACTATTGATCAACAATTCGACACAGTTCCAATTTATTTAATCGACGGAAAACCTGGATATTCAAGCCAGGGTTCACGGCGAAAACTCCATAAACGCTATGTAACTATCAATAAAAATGGTAAAGACACAATCCCTGAAAAACTCAGCGACTTTAAGTCTAACTCGGTTAAAATGTCAGATTTTGTGGCTCCTGGCAAATACTCATTAGCGCAGCGCAAAGTTTTTGATTTATCCTTTCTTTTTGAGGCCATGTCAGTAAAACTATCAACAGTCAACCCTCTAACGAATTACCAATGGAATACCAGCAATCAAATAACATTTAAATCAAATGAATATGTCGAGTTTCAAATTAATTTGTCACATAATAGAAAAATTATTTTAGGAAATATTCCCTTATCTCTTTTAGTGCGACAACAGGACTTTGTAATCAACGGTTTTGGCGTGGGTGTACTGAGCGCAAATGCTTTGGCTGAGAGACGACAGTTGTTATTGGAACGTGGACCACACCCAAGCTTTGCCTATGTCATTGAAGAAAAAGATAATGAATGGTATGCTATTAATTCTCATACCTTAGGTATTGAACAGGTATTTGTTCGATGTAACCCCTTATCAAAAAAACCACACTTTGAAATAACAATTGCATCGTTTGAACGGATTGTCGACCTGGTGAAATATAAGATCCAAATCCCCGAAACTTTATTGGATATTACACGAAAAAATACCGAATCGTATACGTCACCAGAATTTTATACATATCGCGACGACAATCTGAGATAGTATCTGTACGGCAAAGCCGTGTCAGGTGTCAGGTGTCAGGTGTCAGAGTTCAGATTTATGATTAGCGGAATTTTGGTATATTAACGAAAATAAGGGAAATCCAGTTATAGCTTCAGAATAGTATAAGAAAGTTCAAAATAGGGAACATAACTGCAAGATGAATCAGACATACATTCGACGAATACTAGTTATAATTGTTTTACTCGTTGGGGGCGCTTATATCCTTAACATCGTTGTTCCTCCTTACCTCATTAAAGCAGCGGTAAACAACAAACTGGACTTTACAGAAGAAAGTTTAAAATCTGCGTTGGAGGCTCTTCAATCTGAACAAAGTCAACTGGATACGAGCTTCAAGACAATTGACCCAATCCAGCCCATGATTGAAATTTCCCCATTTGACGATGATGCCGACAATTGGTCATCACGTTCAACCTTAATTAATTCCGGTTTAGCAATCTTCGATGCTAATGGTGATGATCGACTGGATGTGTACCTATGCCACGACAGTCAGAATTGGGCACGACCAACAGATGAGAATGGTGTTTTAATGGACACGCCGCGATATCAACATAATTGTCTATACATCAATCAGGGAAATGACATCAATGGCCATCCAACATTTCTCCAGATCAATGAACTTGTAACTCAAAATGATCGCTTCGTAAAAGAAGAATTATTAGTTGAGGACTATCTATATCCGAGAACATCAGCCAATGAT
>JAJFLO010000209.1 GCA_021772675.1 Verrucomicrobiota bacterium
TAGAAGTTGTTATGAATATCACACAACGTAATTTCCCCAGACCTATGCGTGGAATTGTACCATTTTCAGTGAAAACTCATTTCAAATTTCAGTTGTAACTATTTCTTTAATAGCATTTTATATATTTCGGGACAGACACTAAATAGAATCAATTATACCTTAAACTACATTAAAGATACAGATAAATAACGAAATACGAGGATTATTGTTAATGTCATCATTTGATCTGGAAGTCGGCCATACGATTAGCCATTTTAGGATGGAAAAAAAACTGGGCGAAGGTGGGATGGGTGCTGTGTTTTTAGCTGAGGACCTTACTTTGTCTCGTCGCGTTGCCATTAAATTCATGAGCCGTGCGCTGCTGGTTGAGCAAGGAAATGCTGAAATTAGGGAAGACCTGGAAAAACGTTTTATTAGAGAGGCTCGTAGTGCCGCAGCGATTAATCATCCAAATTTGGCACAAATCTATGAAGCAAATTTTGATTCTGATAATTGGTATATCGCGATGGAGTTAATTGACGGGGCCTCTCTTTACGATCATGTCATTGAAGGGAAAAAAATATTCAATGTTGAAGAGATTATAAGCATCTGTCGTCAAACTGCCAGCGGACTCGACTTTGCCTGGGAAAATTATAAAATCATACATAGGGACATTAAACCGCATAATATAATGTTGACCAAAAACAATCTAGTTAAGATTGTTGACTTAGGATTAGCAAAGCCTGTCGCAAGCGGAGATGAGGAAACAGAATTATCTGATTTAACAGGTGCCGGAACACCTATTGGCACACCCCAATATATGGCTCCTGAACAGGCAACAGGTCAAAAAGATATTGACTTTTCGGTCGATATTTTTGCATTAGGCGCCACAATGTATGAAGTCTGTTGTGGTAAAAAGGCTTTTTCCGGCAATACTGCACCCATGATCTATATGTCACAAATCCAGAAAAAATATACTCCTCTAAAAGAACTTAGACCGAATCTCCCAGATCAATTAATTACACTAATTGACCAGATGTTGGAACCAAAACCTGAAGACAGAATTTCAAGCTACCAGGCAGTTTTGAATGCACTTGAAAAGATTTCAGGTACACCCCAAAATGATGATATGGCCAGAACGGTTTTAACTGGAGATAAGACTGTTTCTGGACATCTATCAAGCAAAACTATTGGTATGGACCAGCAAACGATTTACCATTCCGCAGACAAATTAATAAAAAAACGGTACCGCATATTGAAACCAATGGGGAAAAGCCGTGCAGGCATGCTGTACCATTGCCTGGATACTCAATTAGGCGTCGAATGTACGGTAAAAAGCATCTTACCCGGTCGAGAGTATCCTGAACATGAAATGCCAAGAATTAGAGACAATCTTCAGCGTTTGATGGGACTTTCTCATCCCAACCTGATAAATATAAGAGACCTCCAGCAAGAGGACGACTCTGGAGAACTTTTTGTCGTCATGGAACTATTGTCAGGCCGGGATTTAAGAGATTATTCACACCGCTTAAAAAACGAATATAAAAACGTCACAGTCGAGACGATAGTACCCGTCGTAAAGTTAATTGCCTCCGCATTGGACAATATTGATAAAACGTTTAACATTATTCACCATGACTTGATTCCCGAAAATATTTACTTAACTGAAAACAATACTCAGGTTAAGTTTATTGATTATGGAATTACCTACCCATCAACTGATGATCAACAATTAACTCCTGACGAATTGCACCTTTCCCCTCTGGCTTCGCCAGATTATATGCCGCCGGAATTATGGAAAAGGGAACCTGCGTCGAAACAAGCCGATCAATACTGCCTAGCAGTTATTGTTTATGAAATCTTAGCAAACAAATTGCCCTTCTGGTTAAAAGATTCTTTCCCAAGTGAAGATGGTAATGTTAAGATAGATACACCACGTCCAGAACAACAATTAAAATACCTTTTTGATAGAGTCACAACAATTACTCCAGATAGCATTCCGCTACTCAAACGGCATGAAAATGCAGCATTACTCAAAGCATTATCGAAAAATCCTAAAGATCGCTTTCATAGCTGTGATGATTTTGTCAGAGCACTAGCAAATAGCGAGGGATTAGGATTGGCCACTAAGCTAGGAATCGCATCAGCTGCCGCTGCGCTAATAATTGTTGCGGCAGGTATAGTAATTCAAAAAAATAAAGCATCTCAAGAAAATACGCAAAACTTAACAACTAAAAATACCATAGTCCAAAAATCAAGTGGTGCCTTATCTAAATCTAAGGACATTGAAAATAGAAAAAAATTAGAAAGTGACTTAGTTAGCGATTCGCCAGAAAAAGAGATAATTGTCGCCGCCTTAATCGATAAAAAACCTGACATTGAATCAAAAGTTGACTATCAGATTCAAAATCAACAAAGTGAAAAAAAGTGTAATGAATTATTAGCACAAATTAATACAATTCGTACACAGATATCAAATAATCCGATTGCCTCTGAGTCCATCCATCAACTAGATGAAATTCAGAAAAAAGCGGATGATTCATTTTCCAAAGGGAACTTTGGCCAGGCAGTAAATCATTACGAAGAATCAAAACTGATGGGTGTAAAATTGCTCAACCAAGCCGAAGAAATAAGTATAAAAAGGATAGTGAAAGTTAAAAATGAGGCTTTGAATTCGAATAAAATATTTGATGAGCTTTATAGCGAATTAAATGCAAACAGTGAGGCTAAGTCAAACTTAAAACACATTGATTTACTGGCTAAAAACGCTGAAGAATTAATTAAAAAAAATGATTATGCAAATGCAATTACCGGGTTTAAAAAAGCCATTGATGCAGGCCATAATTTGACAAATGAAATCAAAGAAAGAATTAAATCAAAAGCGAAAACACTACAGGAAACAGTTCAAAAACAACGAGTCAAACTAAAAAAATACAAGGGACTCTCACCCGAGATAACGGAAAATATTGTGAAAGTCGATGTTGTTATATCATTAGCCCGAAATGAGCTAATAAAGGAAGAATTTGAATTTGCAATTGAGCAGCTGGAAAAGGCACAAAAAGACTGTCATGAAATCCTAGAGTTAGCAGAAGGAAAGTATCAGGCAAAAATAGGCAGAGATTTTACTGATCCTAAATCAGGCCTGGATTTTGTATGGATAGACTCCCTCAAAACTTGGGTAGCAAAATATGAAGTAACCAATAGTCAATATAGGAAATTCAACCCAACTCATGACAGCAAAAAATCAGAAGGTTTATCATTAAATAAAGACAATCAGCCAGTCATTGAAATTTCATATTACGAAGCCATTGGTTTCTGTGAATGGTTGAATGCTGTTTCTAAAAAAGAAGCCAACATACCCGCAGGTTATTCATTCAGACTGCCATCAAAAAACGAATGGGAAATATTAGCACGATGTAATTTGGAAAAATTTTACCCGTGGGGAAGCGAATGGCCGCCATCCTACGGCAATTTTGGGAATCAGGAATCCTTTCCCGGGACTTGGAAGCTTGATGGTTATACTTCTGACACACACATTGTTACATGTAACGTCGAAAAAAGCGGAAAAAATGAATGGAATATTTATGGTATGGCTGGCAATGTGTGGGAATGGACAACCGACTTAAAAAATGGCAGACGAGGCTTAAGGGGAGGAGCGTGGACAGAGGTAACTCGTTCGATGCTGGTCATCGCCAATGATAGGGCGTATGCCCCGCCGGACCAACCCTATGACAATGTTGGCATTCGTGTCCTCCTATCCCAAAATGAATAGGTTTTTGAGCAAAAATAAACATTATATATTGATGCCATAATTAGAGTAATTATCGGTGAACTTCCATGAGAAGGTATATGTCAGAAGCAACGTGGTGCTTTTTAATTTTTTCCATGTGTCACGCTTCCAATTGCACTCTATTTAGGTTGCCGTACCCGGTCTGATTTGGTGCTGCTATCTCCAACCCCGCAGTTATAATTATCATTCCGGCAAGAATGAATACTGCCAGTTCACTGCCGCAGTCACCAGACTGGACATGGAAAAAATAAGATGTTGCAATTAACCTTCCTTCAATGTTAAAATTTCTGTTTTATTAACTGTTATAATTGTATTAACTCACATTTTAGGTTTGAAGACGTGACAAAAAAACGAAAAACAATCAGTTTATTGAATTGCATAACCTATTGAATGGCAATATATTAAGTACACAACAACTTAATATAAAACCTATGGTCATAATAAACGGATGAATTTCTGCTATTCGTTTTCTATTAACATGTTGTGAACTGTGACTATTAACCCATCATAGTATATGCTGTGCAAATATCCGTTTTTTGCGCTCGATTCCACCTTTTTTTCCTCATTTAAGCTTGATAAATTGACCTTATGCATCAAGGTATATGCAATAATAAGAACGTAAAACATATACTTTGACGGAGGAATAATGATCAATAACACTGTGGATTTTAGTGAGGTACTCAAATTATTTCGTGCTCAGAAAATTATGACTATTGAACAGCTTTCGACCCTC
>JAJFLO010000210.1 GCA_021772675.1 Verrucomicrobiota bacterium
AGAGTTCTCCTTTTTAGTTTAAACCCAGTAAGGAAATGACTCAATAGTGATCAATAACAAACGTTGACTCTATTATGAAGCTACCTGGGAGAAAATCAATAAAAAGCATGACAATACAGCAGTAGAATGTGACTGGGAACAAAAGGGCAAATGCACCTGCAGAAGACCCGGGGTAAGGTTGTCGGTATGTGAAGACAGATTATGAGCAGTCAGACCTGAATACGCCGACAAATTCTCGACAGAACGTGGCTGGCCAGACACTTGACGTCAACCCAAGGCAGAATAAGAAAACGTGCGTTGTTGGTGATGAAGGCAAGATTTGATTCGCGCATCGGCACCGGTTAACCAATGAATCGATCCCGCGCTGTTGCTTTCCATGCCGCCGCAGCAAAAAGCAGACAGGCGACTGGCCAACCAATGCAATCCACTACCATATAGCGCATATTCTGCCCTGGAACATGCTTGAGGCCCAAATAGTGATAGCGTTGCTTGAGGTACTTGAATAAATGGTCTTCCGGAGAATTTGGTCGAACGATAATGAGCTGAAGTGGAGTTAATGCGTACAAAGGGCCATTAATCGGAGTACTATCGTAGGAAGGCTGCGAAACAGCGCAATGGCGATGTTCGTTATTGCCGCTATGACGTGGAGTGGGCAAAACAATTTCACCGGCACGATGGAGTCGCAATAGCACTGTGCGGCAGACAATGTCTCGCAACTGTCCATTGGCATTTTCGCCAATCCAAAATAGTGCACAGCTCGCGGGACAATCCCCGCCGAGTCCAGTTTCGATGATTCTGAAGCAACTCTTGGATGACTGTTACATCTTGTGGGGTTATCGTACGCCCATGAATAATTCGCGGATCTTTCATGCTAAGTACGATAATCGGCAGTTATCATGGATATCAGCGTAAATTTGTGAAAATTTATTTTCCCGTCTGGTTTCCCTGGGAGCGGGACCTGAATAGTTACCTTAAGCGAATGCCATTGCGCTCCTGGCCCCCTACAGTCCCTCGGGAGTCTAACCACAAACAACTCCTCTGTATAGGCTTCCGGGACGTTAAAACCGTCGCCAACTGTTTTGATTCCTCTAAAGAGGCTGAATCGCTTTAGGGAGGTACGGCTCCCCTGCGGCCTGCTACATTCTCTGTGTACGCTTCGTCTCTTTCATTTCGTTTATTTGCACCAACTTGTAAAAACAAGGATACAGCGTGCTACTTTTCCAGAGACGCAACACTCAATACGGGTGGCTGGTTCGGCCTTGCCCGACCGGGACTTTCACCCGGCAAGAAGCACCAAGCTGCGCTTGGCGCACTAACGTCACGGATTCAGGTATTACAAAACGATCTGCATATAATTGTTCTCAGATAACACCATTTTCAAGCAAACCGTTCTCGCATTTGTGCTAAAATAGAGTCGACATCGTCGGCTTCGGCAGGTTTGAAAAGTTCGTTTAGAGTGGAAAACTCAATAGAGTCTTCGGGAAGTTCCGAAATGAATTGTGAGGGGTATGTATGGCTTTTTGTATTGTATTTTACCCGGCTTCTAGCTCGTGTCAAGTATAAATGAGTCTTTGCCCGAGTTAACGCAACATAGAACAAACGGCGTTCTTCTTCAATTTGCTGGTCGGCAAGCGACCGTTCATGTGGAAATAGATTCTGTTCTAAACCAACCACAATCACTACGGGAAATTCCGTTCCCTTAGCCGCATGAATCGTCATTAAAGTGACACCATGATTTTCTTTTTTATCGTCCTTTTCCGTTCGCGCCGGATCTTCTGCGAGTGAGTATGACTCCAAAAATTCCTGAAGCGAAATATTCCCCTCGGAACTTTGAGAAAGTAGTACAGCGGAATTGATTAATTCCATCACATTTTCAAAACGAGATTCGTAGTCATCAGTGTTTTTGTAAATTGTTTTTAACCCATCAAGATATCCAATATTTCCGAAATATTTTTTAATGTTGTCTGCCAGATTAACATTCTGGTTAAACTGATCAACGGCGTATCGATATTTGGTTGTAAAGTTCTTTACTTTCTCTTGGGTTGATTCATTTAGGAGATTTAAAAAATCTGGTGAATCTATAAAATTAAGAAAATGCTTTCCGGTTTGCTCACGGTATAATTTCATTTTATCAACAGTTTTATCACCAATACCCCGAGCCGGTACATTGAGAATTCGTAACAAACTCAAATCATCTTTTCCTCTGTGAATAATTTTCAGATAAGCTAACGCGTCTCTGATCTCACGACGTTCATAAAACGATCGTGATCCAATCAATCGATAAGGTATTTGTGCCTTTCTAAGTGAAATCTCAAAAAGTCTGGATTGGAAATTTGACCGGTAGAGAATCGCCATATTTTCATAACTATTTTTTGTTTCAAATCGAGAATTTTTTAATAAATCAGTGACAATTTTGGTTTCGTGTGTTTCATTATCAGCCGTAATGATTTTTACTGATTCACCCCGTCCGGCATCTGACCATAAGGATTTACTATGGCGATCCTTATTTAATTTAATAACCGCGTTTGCCGCGTTGAGAATGGTATTCGTCGAACGATAGTTTTGTTCGAGCTTTGTTATTTGTGTTCCGGGAAAGCGGTCAGGAAAATTTAATATATTTTTAATTTCTGCACCACGCCATCCATAAATTGACTGATCATCATCTCCCACGACACAAATATTTAGATGTATTCCGGCCAAAAGATTTATCATTTCGGCTTGAACACGGTTGGTGTCCTGATATTCATCCACAAGAATATATTGAAATTGCTGGCGATGTTTCTCAAGTATTTGCTCATTATCATGCCACAATCGAATTGGTAGGTAAAGTAAATCATCGAAATCAACCAAATCCATACTTTGCAGCATATTCTGGTATCGATCATAAACAACCGCAAGTGTTTTAAACCAGGTAAGATCACTGCTGTCCCGGACTTCTTCAGGTGACTGCAGATGATTTTTTGCATTGCTTATGCCCGATCGTAAAAAAGAAATTTCATGGGCCTGGTTACCGAGATCCATATCTTGAGCCACTTGTTTTATGAGTCCTATTTGATCTCCTTCATCAGCGATACCAAATTTTTGACTATAGCCAAGATGTTGAATGTTGAAACGCAAAATTTTACAGCCAAAAGCATGAAATGTACCTACATTTAACTTTCGTCGTATTTTAGAAGAGGTGAGTTTGGATATTCGTTCTTTCATTTCTTTTGCCGCTTTGTTTGTAAATGTAACGGCCAAAATGTTTTCCGGTCTAATTCGATGATGTAGCATCCAGGCAATCCGATGGGTAATAACGGTTGTTTTTCCGGAACCAGCGCCAGCCAAAACAAGTAGTGGTCCATCAACACTGCGAATGACGTGTTGCTGCTGAGGATTTAGATGAGATATATTCATTATTTTGAGGACGGAAATGATATAATTTATGGTAGAATTGTACATTAACAAAATGTCAATTAGGTTTAACTGACAATGGACACTAACATATCAATGAACTATCTCGGAGCAAGCCCACTGGCCTGATTAATTCACGCGATTTGTACCGAGAGCGATTATCTCGGTCAATATCAGTGGCTTAATGACGATTACAACTGGAAAACGTATTGAAATACGTTGACAGTCAAATTCGAGAAAAGTCATTGATTTGAGTAGAAATAAGCGCTCGTAGCAGAATACTGGTGGATTATTCATGATAGGTATTATAAAAAAATAAAAATATAATCAGAACGCAGCCAGTTACAGAGAATTAAACCCGCCACTGGGTATAAAATTACCAATTCAATACCACCACTATGAATTCAAATCTTGTTTTATTTGACTGGATCGTTTTAGGTATATACGCTCTCCTTGTCATAGGCATCGGTTTTATATCAAAAGGTCAAGAAAATACCGAGCGTGATTTTTTTCTTGGCGGTAAAAAAATGCCGTGGTGGTCCGTTATGATATCGATATATGCAACATCGCTGTCCGCGTTAACATTTATCGGTGTGCCCGGGGCTGCATTTACTGGAGATTTCCGGTATCTACAGCTGGGATTAGGCGATTTAATTGGACGGCTCTTAATCGCATTTTTATTCCTGAAGCCATATTATGATAAGAATGTATCGACTGTATATGAATATCTTGGCGGTCGTTTTGGACCGCGAAGTCATGATGCAGGCACCGTGTTTTTTTTAGTGACCCGTTTATTGGCCAGCGGGGTTCGACTTGCTGGATGTGCTATCGCATTATCAGTTGTATTTCAAATCCCAATCAATGGAGCCATATGTGTGATTACATTGGTTGCCTTAATTTATACACTTTTAGGTGGGATAAAGGCCGTTATATGGACGGATTGTTTACAATTTTTTCTATTTATCTCGGCCGCTGCCATTGCTATCTTTACGGTAATTTATGCTTTGCCAAATGGTTGGAATGATTTTATATCTATCGGCAACGCCCACGAAAAATTCAAAATATTTCATGTATCACTTGATCCGTCCCACAGTGATTTCATCATTAACTTCAACAACCCCAATGCACTAATTGCTGGTATGATATTTGGTTGTTTCAGTACATTTGCTGCACTTGGAACGGACCAGGATCTGGTACAGCGGATGTTAACCTGTAAAGACGTAAAAGAAAGTCAACGAGCTCTTATTATGACCGCATTGCTCAATTTTCCGATTACCTTGATTTTCCTGTCCGTAGGCACATCGTTGTTTGTCTATTACAGTGCCTTTCCGGATAACACAGTCAATCGATTGTTAATGGAAAATCAGGCCGATAGGATATTCCCGTATTTTATCAAAACATCCTTAAATCCGGGGTTTAGAGGTCTGCTTATCGCCGGGTTACTCGCTGCGGCAATGTCTTCTCTTGATTCTGCGTTGAATGCATTAGCCTCGTCATGTTATATTGATTTTATAAAACGCTATTCCAAGGTAATCCCTGGTGATAAAAAAGCGCTTATGCTTACTCGATGGCTAGTTCTTTTATTTGCAATAATACTGGCTGGAATTGGCATGAAATTTGCAAAAACAGAATCGATATTGTGGTTAGGGTTTAAGATTGTCGGTTATACCTATGGAGCATTGCTAGGAATTTTTCTTCTGGCAGTACTTACAAAAAAAAGAGGACGAGACAGTATTAATGCATTTGCCATGGTAGGCAGTGTTTTGTTGGTTATTTTTCTGACTTCAGACTCTGTCTGGTTTTTAACAGACTTCCGCAATAGTTTATTATCACCACTAAACGTCAATCAAATAGCCTGGCCGTGGGCAATTGCCATTGGTTCCGGGTGGACCTTTTTTGTTTGTATCCTTTTCAAAAAGGAAGATGCAAAAAAAATAATATAAATTTGCAATATATAAAATTAGGTGACCCATAATGAAAAGCCCATTTTTAATTGATCTTCCTGGAACTGAAATTTCAGCTGATGATGAAAAACGATTAAATGAAATTCAACCGAAAGGAATTATCGTATTTGGCCACAATTATTTATCAAAAAAACAATTAAAGGAATTTATTGCATCTGTAAAAATACTTTTAGGTAATGACACAATCATTGCAGTCGATCATGAAGGGGGCAGGGTGGTTCGATTTCCCGAAATATTACCTGATTTACCTTCGGCACAAACAATGGCGAGATTTAATGATGCGTCAAAGGTCTGTAATTATGCAAAAGAATCCGGTTTGGCGCTAAAGGAATTGGGTATAACCCTAAACCTTGCACCATTAGCGGATGTTGCCGGATCGACCACAAATTTGCTCCTATTAGATCGGTGTTTTGGAAATGACCCGGTATATGTAGGCGAAATGTGTGTTGCATTTATTGAAGGAATGCATGAGGCTGGTGTACAATGTACTGTAAAACATTTTCCTGGCCTGGGCCCGGCAGGTGACGACACACATCAACTCGAAACATTGATAACCTTAGATCAAATTGAACTTGAAACACTTTGGCAGCCATTTCTAAAAGCAATAGAAGCTGGAGTCGATGCCGTTATGATTGGTCATGCTGCGTATCCGTCGCTTGATATGATGAAACCTGCCACCTTTTCTGAACGAATTATATCATTTATCTTGCGAAGAAGATTGGGGTTTGGCGGGCTTATTATATCAGATGACCTGGAGATGGGAGCTATTAAAAATAACTATTCAATCGAAGAAGCCATCGGAAATTGTTTGTCGGCAGGGTGTGATCTATTGACTATTTGCAAAAACATTGAACATCAGAAAAGGGCTTATAAGGCAATTTGCAAATAGATTTATAAATTCTCACGAGATTTCAACCTACAGTAAGATCTTGTTCCTGGCCATGTTAATTGAATTTTGTATAAACCCTTTACCCGTGATTCCCAAACACTTAAGAACTGGATCACACACCTAACCTGAATAATTCATTTAGTAAACCACCGGCTCTGCCGGTGAGACTTTAAGAGGCTCCGCCGTGCTCAGCGAGAGTAAAAAGGGTACAGTCCTTTGAGGAAGCCCCGATTTGTGAGCAGGCCAGAAAGGACTGTACAATGAAAGATTGGCAAAGCTTAGCACATACGAAGTGGGATTGCAAATACCACGTCGTGATCGTGCCCAAATATAGGAAGAAGGTATTTTTCGGTGAACGCCGGAAGCAAATTGGCGAAATTCTTCGGGATTTGTGTCAGCAAAAGGACTTGGAACTTGTGGAGGGGCATGCCATGCCAGACCATATCCACATGTGTATTTCAATACCGCCAAAATTTAGTGTGGCAATGACCCTTGGTTTTCTCAAGGGTAAGAGTGCAATTAGAATACACCGAGAACTTCTCGGTAGACGTCGAGGCTTCACGCAGTTGCATTTCTGGAGTCGTGGTTACTGCGTGAGCACAGTAGGGCTGGATGAAGAGACGATTTGCGCCTACATTCGTAATCAAGACCGCCTGGATAGTGGTTCTCAAGGAGAACTTAACCTCGGAGACAATAACAATAAATAACATTAAACATTAATGCTTGCCCCCTTTA
>JAJFLO010000022.1 GCA_021772675.1 Verrucomicrobiota bacterium
ATAGATTCTCAGGAAATGTCTTTGTTAAGTCGGACTACAGGCAAGGTATCTTAATTTGAATGACCACCATTTGCCATGATTTTTGCGTCCAGCATCATTATGAAAATCAGGGCGTTCAATTTGTCATGAGGAATGAGTTCAGGCAGTACAATGTCTGTACTGAATGGAGCTGTTTCATGTCTGAAATGTTAAATGCACGCTCGTATATGATGCTGTTCATGTGATCTAGTTTTGATGCAAAAGGAAACGATATTATAGGTAGATATGGCGCCTGAAATCCAGTTAAATTGTATTGCTGTTAACCAAATGATCGTCCATTCTTTGCACGAATAAAGTATCATGCGATGACATCAAAACCATTCATAAAAGATTGCAATGCCGCTATTATTTTTATTTTATCGGTAGCTTGAACCAAAAGGAACTTCCCTTATCTAGTTCACTCTGAAAGCCAATACTGCCGCCATGAAGTTCTACCAATCGTTTTGACAATGCCAAACCGATGCCAATCCCGCCATGTTTACGATCTCGTTCGCAATTCACCTGATAAAATTCTCGAAATATATCAGGTTGATTCTCCGGCGGAATGCCGATTCCACAGTCTTTAATTTCTATTTGCATCCATGATATTTCGAATAATTTAGCGGTCAGCACTATTGTTTGATTCTCCGGGCCAAATTTTATGGCATTCGTAAGTAAATTCGCTAATATTTTCAAGAACTTTGATTTATCAACGCATAATTCTAATAAATCTGGGTCAATGTCAATACTAACGGTTGCATGTTTTTGCAAAAGTTTTGGTGCGAGTGAGTCCAGTGTTTCTTGAATGATTAAATCGATGTTAACCTTTTCTTTAAATAACGTTGACTCTCCAGCATCAATTTTTGAAAGATCAATTGCATTCTGAATTAATAATAATAGCCTATCTGAACTTTTACTTATCTTTTCGAAATAACCTTTTGATGTTTCCGTCGGAGCCATTTTTTTGCCGATTAACAATTCTGAAAAACCCGCGATAGCATTGAGTTCAGTACGTAATTCATGGCTCAAATTTGCGAGAAACATAGATTTCGCATGATTGGCTGATGTTGCGGTTTGCTCAGCCATTTTTCGATTCTCGATCTCTTTCTCAAGTGTAATAAGAGTTTTTACATGCGTTTTTTCGATCACCTCCAATTTAGTAATATCTTCCAATACAAATATTGAACCAACCGTTAACCCATTTTCAATAACCGGCGAAATAGAGACTTTTAACTTGTGTGTGTCTCCACCTCTATTTGTCATTTTACCTTCATGATGTACTAAGGCTTCCTTCTCATTCAATACCTTTTCTGCCGGACATGCATGTCTACAGGTTAATGGACGATCGCCGAATACATCATAACATTTCATGTATTTCGTTTCTGGAAGAGTATAACCCGACAGTGTTTCAGCAGCTTTATTCATATAAATGATATTCATATCCAAGTCGCGCACATAAACCGCTGCATTCATATTCTCTAGAACAGTTTTATGAATATTAGCCAAATTCATTATTTTAATACTCCATCAGTTAAAATTGCACGTACTGGAGATGCTTCACATCCTTCTAATTTGAGGGGAAGACATAACAACGTATATTTACCCACAGGTACCTGCTTTAAATTGAGACCTTCCAATATAAGAGTGTCATTTCCCAATATCTCATGATGAGATGGAAATGCGTTGTTGCTGTATTGTTCGATTGACACATAGTCAATACCCACGAGACCAGCTCCTTTGGCAACGCAAAGTTCGGCTGCTTCTAAAGATAGATAGACAAATATTTCTTCAAAATTACCGCGACAACACTGTCCACTAAGAGAATTTATTGTCTTGAATAAAAGTGCTTCACCTTTTTTTATTGGTAGACTTAGATTATTTATTTCCTCGGCAGTAATTAACTCAGGATTACTAATTTCAACAACCCAGGCAGTAAGAATAAATTGATCGATTGGAATTTGATCAATCGATTTTCCGTCGTCACAAAAGTGAAGTGGCGCATCCAAATGTGTGCCGCAGTGAGCACTCATTTCCAACTTTGACAAGTTACAAATCCCGCTATCCTTAATCGACCAAATCAATTCTCGTGAGTACGACGTATCCCCTGGATAGGTAATGGATTCCGTTCCGACCCTGACGCTTATGTCAAATATTTTCATAGTGTATAGGAAGAGAAATCGCCCTTATTTGAACATTGAATTCCATGCAAAAAAATTTAACCTGCCGATACATTAACAGCATATTTTAGGTTTTGAAGACATTCTATTATAAAAATTATCCATTAATTTTAAATTGAGGATTTGGTTAATTAATAGTTGCCGGTATTGTGTGTTAGCTTATAATTTGAGCTTCTAACAAAAGTTTATTTGGCAGCGCCTCATGCTAGTTAGGATACACAGGCGACTTTAATAAAGGATTAGCGCAACGCAGCTAAAATTGACTTTTACCAAAGGTTCGTTTAACAACCAAACAAGAATGTGGGGAAACCTGATGAAAAAAATTTTAATTGTAGATGATGAACCAAGTTTACGATGGACGCTTAAGCTAGTTGTCGAAGACTTAGGTTATACAGCGATTCAATGCTCTAGTGGAAAACAGGCGTTATCAATGCTTGAGATGAATTTGGATATTTCTTTGGTTATTTCCGATCTGATGATGCCGGAAATGAATGGTAGAGAATTCATTGAAGCAAAGAATAAGATTGAAGAACTTGCGAAAATACCTGTAATAATGATATCAGGCGTCGTTAAATTAAGTGAGGTGTCTGATATTCTTGAGAAGGGCGTCAGTCGTTTCATTGCCAAGCCCGTACGAGTGGAAGAATTAGAGGAATACATAAACCAACTGCTTGAATAATCGACTCCGAATGTGTTAACATCTGGCTCCCTGTCAGTAAAATAGCAGATGCGAAATCGAATCAAAGAATCGCTTTCAGGGATTCCTTAGCTTTTTCTATTCGATCGTAAGGATCCAGCTTTTCGTTTGCAAGAAATTCAGATGTTTTTGTGCACACCGTTCTGATATTCAGATATAATCGTTCCAGATTACGGATCGTTTGTGCAGCATTTTGTTCACTGACATTGATGGCCTCGTGAATATTTTTGGAATCTTCCACCAGCCATTTCATGTATTCAATATGTTGTAGTTTTAGTTGTAATTCTTCAAAATCTATTGGTTTTTGCAAATAATCCAATGCCCCCTTTTTCATGACTTCAACGGCATTATCAACGCTTGGATTGCCAGTGATAAGTATAAATTCTGACTGTGGCCACTTAGATTTGGTCGCTTCGAGGACATCCACTCCATCCAGATTTCCCGGCATGAAAAAATCGCTGATGACAACATCAAAATAGCGTTCCTCGATCAACGCGATTGCATCTGCTCCGTTACCTCTCGTTTCAACCTGATAATCCGCATGCTCTAAATGAGATTGAATAAGATCCAGCAGTGCCAATTCGTCATCTACAACCAGTATGTCTAGTTTGCTCATGGTATTTCTCTTATATTTTATTATTTGTTTCCTAAGGAACAGCTCGGATTTTTATGATTTACGTTGAACTTCAAGCATCAGTCGTTTGTAGTGAGCCAAGTAATTGGCGTTTTTTGAGCAGTGCAAAAGAACAGCGATGAACTCGCTTAACTACAAGCATGATTGTCCTATAATTTTATAGTTCCTTATATTTATAACCTCCCAATTTGAAAGGGATGTCCAGAGTTAACTACGCATTCCAAATGAAATATGAGCCTTCACTAATGATCGATTCCCTTGTCCTTATTACTGAAGGTGAGACAATTATATGAAGCAGGCGAGTTATACCGACAGCCATCAGGTTTTCGACAGGTTTCTGTAAAATTGTTGCCTGAAATGAATAACCAATGTCGAAAAAACTACTGCTTGCAGTATAATAACCCTGTTTGCCAGGAGCAATTAAAACAATTCACGCCTACTGAAAAGATAGCCAACACTCACTAAAATTATCGATATAAACTTAACCGGCTTCGCCGGGGTTTTTGTTTGCAAACAGTAACGACTTAGAATACAAGTGCTTATATATAAGCAAATCAACGCAAAACACAGACGGGGTTAGGTTTGTAGTCCCGTCTTCAGGCGGAAGTTTTAACGACGCTTCAGCGAGTGTATGGCACCTATCGACTCGCTAAAGTTCATCGGAGACTTCCGCCTGAAGACGGAACTACAAACGCACGCTCCTCCAGAAT
>JAJFLO010000211.1 GCA_021772675.1 Verrucomicrobiota bacterium
TAAATTTCTGCTATTTTCACGCGGTTTTAATCCTTTTTTTTCTGGGATGTTTCAAAAAGTCCTGTATAAAAAGTGTAAACTACTATTTTCTCCTTGGCATGAAGCATCCCCTTTTTTTTGAGTGAAATTGCATAGCAATTCAATGCTCCATCATAGTATCCCACATTTCCCCCATTCAAATAACGAGAAGGATTACAGGACAAAATCAGGGGGGGGGCTAAACGATTACACTTAGAATACAAATTCCTATACTATCAAGTTAAGGCCTTGAATTTAAGTGATATACGCTCTTGTAACAGAAGTATTGTGAGAAATCCGGGCTAGGTCAACAGCACCAGTTCCTTGCAAACATCGTAAAGGGTTCGTCACCAAATGTCATTTGAAATTTAGATTTTTTGCAATGATGAGATGCGCGTCGCGTTATAGTAAAAGAACCCCAAATGGAGCATTTGCATCACTTTCCGCCTCCGCTATAGACTCAATAATTGAGTACTGCACAGTATTTCAATTATACTGCAAGCAGTCGGTTTTTCGACATTCGTTATTCATTTCAGGCAACAATTTTACAGAAACCTGTCGAAAACATGATGGCCGTCGGTATATTCCAAGTTTTTAGTGTTTCAAACTGCTGTCCTTCCAACGCTCGTTGGTTGATTCCATTTTTTTTTTATAAGCCACTTGCTTTGTCATATTTTACCAGAATATTATCCGTGTGGGAAGGGTCTTTTTACCAGTAGTATCTGGTTTATTTCATTAGCTTGATTTGATCTTCTCAACGTGTTCTCCATTTTCAGTATCCAAACGCAACAATATGAAACCTTAAAAATATGGGGAAGTATTAGAGTTTAAGATTTCAGATTCAAGATCCAAGATCCGTCGTTCATACAAAGCATCTGAAAGTAATAGCAATCTTGACCCCGTTCGAAAAGGTATCAAGCACGCGTGCTTGCCTCTTTCGGATGACTTTTTCGTTTTTACGGCGGCATCTTTCGATGGTGACCACCAAGTCAATACCGACGAGGTATTAACGTGAGCGATCACCATCGAAACCTACCCCTTATGCACTCCTAGCAAGGTTCGCAAGACCGTTTCGTACGAGGTCAAACTAATAAGTTACATAACGTTTACAAATGAAGGGACATAGTATGCAATCTTTTGAAAGCCGCGCCACCAGTTACAACGCCAAAAATGCGAGTATTCTCGCTCGCTGCGCCGAATCCGTTTATAAAAATGAAACTGAGATCCAAGAAGAGATATCGGGCTGGGATGTAAATAACTTTCAGTTCATCAGCAGGGACGAAACCCAATGTTTTATCATGAGCACTGACAGTACGACGATAGTTTCTTTTCGTGGAACTGAGATCAACCCCAAAGATATAATATCCGATATTAATGCCTTGCAGAGGCCTTCTTTCGGCGGTGAAGTGCATGAAGGATTTCTTAATGCTTTCGATGACGTGAAAGCCGAGGTACTGAGAGTAGTGGCGGAAGAATTACAGAACAACAACCGAACCCTATGGGTAACCGGTCATAGCCTGGGCGGAGCTCTGGCAACCGTCGCTACGGCCGAATTCCTCGAAAATAAGTTAAACGTCCAGGGTGTTTATACATTCGGACAGCCTAGAGTCGGGAACAAAACCTTTGCCAGACGCTATGACAGCAACCTTCCTGAACGCCACTTTCGATTTGTGAATAACAATGACATTGTCACCAGAGTGCCTCCTGAAAAAATTTGTATCAAAGACATCAATCTGGAATATCACCATGTTGGCAAAGAAGTGCTTATCAAGGCAGATAAAAGTATCGTTGTCGATCCCTCCTCCTTCACCAAAACCTTCGATCGTGTACGAGGCCGGGTGGAAGCAGCTGTCGATGGTGATTATACCGATGGAATTTCAGACCATTCAATGTCAAATTACGTCGAAGCATTGGCTTAAATATCACCTGGGCTGTAGAGAGGGGATAAAGCGACCTACGTTTTTATCGAAATAACTACCTTTTTCAGCCTGACAAAGCGACATAGGCGCTAACATGCGTTGGGAAAAGCAGAAATCTTTCGCATGCAGGAAAACCTGGACCCAAAAAAATCAACACGTTTCAAGAAAGCCGAGGTCCAAACTCGCGATGCCGCCTCTTTTTTAGCCCGGTTTTCTCACAAACTTTGTGGTGAGAAAACCGGGCTAGCCATGTTCAACAAAAATGATTCTTGTGCAATTATGAATACGTCACTTGGAAATACACTACGAACTAGATGCAACTCTTGTTTGTAATCGAACGACATTTAGCCTGATTAATTCATGTGATTCGTCGCGAGAGCACTTAACTCGCTCATAATAAATTGATTAGTGAAAATTTTACAATGAAAGTGAATTTTCATTTATTGAGATCTAAAATTGAGTTAATCGGCTTATTTAAGCAGAGATTAGGGCTCACAGCAGAATACTGATAAATTATTCAGGTTAGGATTCTTGCTTAATTAGTCATTAGGCAATAGAAACAATCTACAACCTCCCTGAGCGTTTAATACTCAAATATTGGTTAACTAATTCAATAGGCAATTGCTTTGGAGTGGTATCAAAACACAATATTCCTTTCTTAATAAAGTTCTGTTTGACTTTTTTACGGGTTTCAAGATAATCAAATATACCTGTATATCTTATGGCCTGAGAAAAATTTTCAACCGGTTCATCCAGAAATTTATCCAGAAGCATTTCGCGTAGATTAGCAAGCAATACAAGATGGCGATTCTTTAATAAACTCAAGGCCAACGATAAATCACCTGTATTTTCATCATGGATATTGGACAAGATGATAACTAAAGATCGCTTTCTCTGGAGTTTTAAAATATCCCGGGCTGCAGAGCAGTAATCTGCTGCCTGGGTTGACGTTTTCAGATCATAAACTGCATTGATAACACGATTAATGCTTGACACATTTTTTTTGGGTGACAACCACCGTTTCTCGCCACTAAAACTCATCAATCCAATCGCATCACCCTGCTTCAATGCGACATAAGACAGCAATAATATCGCATTCAGCGCATGATCAAAATGGCTGAGTTCATCATCTTTAGATCGCATTCTGCGCCCACAATCAAGCATAAATATAATCTGCTGATCACATTCATCCTGATATTCTTTAGAAATCAGTTTTCGCCGGCGGGCGCTGGATTTCCAGTCGATCTGACGTATTTCATCACTATCTCGATATTCCCTGAGTTGATGAAATTCCAATCCTTCACCGCGACGCTGCTTTAGTTTGATGCCTAACTGACTTGTCCGATGATCAGTTGCCAGTAAGCGAAAGTGACTCACTGCAGCAAAATTTGGAAAGACCTTGACACTTGAGGATTCTCCAGCATCCATTTTCATTTGCCAAAATTTTAACGGACTATTTACCAATAGGTTAACCGTCTTGAAAGTTGCATTGCCTCTTTCTGTAGGGCGAATTCGATAATTAAATTTTGTTACTTTTGAAGGTAGAAGTTTAATGGTCTGCGGAAATAAATCGACCTCACTCATCTCTGGATAATTATCAAACACTTCTATCGTAGCCGGAAAACTATAATTATGACGAAATTGAAGCTCCACATCATGCCATACACCTAATGACAGGTTGTGTGGAATAACTCGTTTAATTGAAATGATAGGTTTTTCTCTCCCCTTCCACGCATCCCAGATAATGATAAAAAGAAATACGCCACCTACCGTTTGCCAGAACCGAACCATTGACAGTTTAAAATAGCTGTGGGTATCTGCATAATGAAACGGAAATAATAGATAGGATAACGCGATAAAAAATGCAAATACAGACCACGCTCCAAGGAAATTCAAGAATCGTTTACCTGGAATCATATCCGGGGTGCTTCTACCTGATCAAGAAGATTGGCAAGAATGTCATCTGAAGTCAAGCCCTCAATTTCCAACTCTGCCGATGGGGTAATGCGATGACGCAATACCGCTGGCGCGACGGTCTTTATATCATCGGGTGTCACAAATTTCCGTCCATTTATCAGTGAATACGCACGACCTGCTCTAATTAGAGAGATGCCTCCCCGTGGTCCGACACCTTGCAATATTCCAGCCCAATCTCGAGTTGAACGGACCAAACGAATGGCATAAGAAATAACCGCATCGTCAACCGGCAATTGAGACGCGATTTTTTGCAGTACCAAAACATCCTCAGGCATAATCACTGAGTCAAGATTGTCAACATTCAAACTATCACTCTCCTTATTTGTGGTCACCGAGGTAATAATGAGTTTTTCTTCGATTTCCATCGGATAATCAATATAGATTTTCATCATAAATCGATCTAACTCCGCCTCAGGCAGAGGATAAGTTCCTTCCTGTTCTATTGGATTTTGCGTTGCTAAAACCATAAACGGCAGATCCAGCTTAAAGGAGTTCCGTTCAATGGTAATCTGCTGTTCCTGCATGACTTCTAAGAGCGCCGCCTGCGTTTTTGCCGGCGCTCTATTGATTTCATCCGCAAGCAATAAATTTGTAAAAACGGGACCTTTACGTATGTTAAACTGTTCGGTCTTAAAGTCATATATTGAATGTCCTGTGACATCACCTGGCATTAAATCCGGTGTGAATTGGATACGGGAAAACTGACCGGAAAAGCACTTTGATAATGCCTTAACCAGTAATGTTTTACCTAATCCTGGTACCCCTTCAATAAGAACATGACCCGAAGCGATTAATGCTGTAAGTACTGAGTCGATAATATTTTTTTGCCCAATAATCGCTTTGCTCATTTCACTGCGCATTGCCATAATATGAACTTGCGCCTGTTGCAATTGCTCTGCATAATTTTCAATGGTTTCCATACAATATTACTTTCTTATTTTATGATGTGTTCGGTTAGGAACGGGAATAAAATCATTTGTCCTATCGTTCACAAACATCGTCTTATCGCTTGTATTTGTTGAATTTTTTCAAGAAATCGTGCTTCTGCATGAACATGTCTTGAATTTGGAAACGTCAGCAAAATTTCTGACATAAAATTCGACAATTCGTTATGAGGTAAATTTGTAATTTGGTGTAGAAGCTCTAATTGGTCCTCTTGTCGAAGTGACCGGTAATTTCGATGACGCAACTGCATTTTTCTAATAATATCATCATATAAATTATTAAGGATAATATTAATTTTATTACTCCTCCAGAGAAAGTGCATACTGGCCATAATATGCTCGATCAACTGCCGTCGCGACACTGATTGTGAATACTGAATTGGCCCAAAACGAACTGCTTTTCGCCAAATCCAAATAAATAATAATACAGTAAGACTAATGATTAAGTAATCTGCGTAACGCCACAATATAGCCAATAGAGATTCTGATGAACCGCCATAAATTAGCCAAACCTTGTCGGATTCATGAGTTAAATGCCAGAGAAAATAGGCGTGGTCATACTGGTCGATATATTGATTATTGAGAAATGAAATATCTGTCAAAATCGTGATAATTCCCTGGCCAAGGTCATATTGCAATAAACTTGTCCCATAATCATTAGCAGCTGATGCCGAAGCCTTTCCACTGTTATCACTTAATGAATATGCATCTAATACATTGATCATGACCGGATTAGCCTGATCCGACATGTATACGGGAGTCAGGAATCGGTTTTCCTTTTCTCTTGTTTCTTTATTATCGGTTGTATTCAAATCCGATCTGGATTCTTCATTCAACTCGTCACTATCAATGGCATATTTTTCGACACCAAGTTCATTGAGTAAAATATCACTACTGGTATACGCTTCGTAATCAAATACTGCCTGCGCGGTTGTGATTAAAGTTCCGCCATTAATCACCCAGTCTTTCAGCTCCTTTATTTTTTTCTTCCCCATGGACAGGCGCCAGCTGGTGACGACCAATGAATCACGAGAACTCGGCAATTTTTCCATCCGATTCAATCCACGAATTGATTCAGCATGAATTCCACTGTTAATGAGATACAATTCAGCTGCTAAAAATGGATTCTGTCTCGCCTCCCTGGTGTATCCTAAATCATTACTCTCAACAACCCAATTTAAATAGTTATGCCCCCACCATAATCCCAGACCTATAAAAACAAGGCTTAGAACACATGACCATAAAACAATCTTGTTTTTTCTACTAATTTTTTTCATATTTATCAAAATTTAATGACCAATCCCTACATAATTTTTCGAATTCCTGATAGTCCGGGTCGCGGTGACCATAAGCAAGGTTTTGCCAAGCCACCGTTAATTTCGTAAAGTATTTTCCGATCTGTTCTGCGAGATTTGACCTAACAATGGTGACACAATCTCCTTCAGTGTGACCATCTTTAAATTCACAATCGTACATAGCAATCAGCCGCACCAAACTTCCACGATACAACAATCCCAGGGCCGATCGCCATTCATTTTTCTGCGCTAATGCCAACGCTGTTCCCGGAATATCATCAGGGAGATTTTCCTCTCTCACATCAAAGCCAAACATTGATTGTGGATCCGATTTTCGACGTTTGGGACTAGGTGGCATACTGAAGTAATCTAACCAAAACCGATAGCGGATAAATACAATTATAATTAGTGCAATCACTGCACAGATGATAATACCCTTTATACTTTTGGCTAATATCATAATCATATCACCAATCCAATCAGGCAAGGGGCCCAAATCCCAATCAAACCATGGATTATCATTAACACCGTCGTCATCGTCTTCAAAATTAAAAAGTTTATCCAATGCTGGAAGTGACTTTGTCGTTTTTATTTGATGAAATTCTTTTCCCTCTAAAACTCCATTAATTGCTTTTTTAGATGACTCTGAATTCAACATAATCCGACCTGAATCATAAAATTCTAATCCTTTTGGTTTTGCGGAAACCGCAAATGAATTATGTGACGCATTAAAGAGAATCGTAGCAGTAAATATGATCGCAGTTACATTCTTAGAGATTTTTAAATCCAACGGGGATGATAGATTTGAATGACGATTATGTAATCGCCGAAATTCGAGCTCAATATCCCATGCCTCCAACTGAGTTCGCCTGTTAATATATAACGAAAATCCACCCGCTATATAAAAAGGTGCAACCAGAGTCATACCAACATAACTAATAAAATTACTACAGAAAATGATTCCCGTTTTCTGACTAGTCAGGCTGCCCCAAAAATCAAACTCCACATGTGCGGGTATGAACATGTAAATAAAAACCACGATTGCCAAGACAATGAATAATTCTAAATGGACGCAAACAAGAGTAAGCCACATCGCTGCATCTCGGCAATTTTTATGCAATAGCTTCCATCGTTGCGATAAGGCCTTTCCTTTCAGTCCCTCCAGTTGAGTACACGGTAAATCAAGCGACCTTGAAATCTTCAACCGACACAATGTCAACCAGAGCATAGTTTGAAACCGGGAAGACTGATTAAAGAACTTCAAAAAGAATTTCAACGTTGATTTTAATGTTGGTATTTCACCGAATAGTGCCCTGCTCAATATATATAATGGTACACGTTCCCAAAGCGGTTTTAACCACCACATTATTACTGCTGCAATAGACAGGTGATCAATAAAAATTGTATTAATCAAAATAAAAAAGGGCAGAGTAATAGCAATCCAGCTTATGATTAATGGTTTCCACCATTCTCGCGCCATCATAAATCCCAAATCAATCGCTTCCCAATGTGTTCTTGGTCGTACTGCTGCGCTGATGGAATCAAGATTCACGATGCCGTCCCCCGATGATAAAATAGACACAAACAAAAATCCACAATCCAGCACCCACGCCATATTTCGCAGCAAATGAAATCACCTGGGATGAAGACCAAAAAGCCTCTATAAAAGCGGCAATGAGAAGCATTAACATGACGCCATACATGATATGCATACTCTCTATTCCTGCCTTCCGTAGGGCATGCACGCGACTCATATTTCCTGGAGCAAGAATTGAATATCCTAATTTTAAACCGGCAGCGCCTGAAAATACTATAGCGGTAAGTTCAAAAGCGCCATGACCAATAACAAACGAGTAAAATGTATCAGAATAACCTAAATCGGTGAGATGACCAGCAACAACACCCATAATTATGCCGTTATAGGCCAGGAAAAATATAGATCCAATTCCAACTAAAACTCCACTGGCAAATGTGCGAAAACTGATACCAATATTATTGCGAATATAAAAGCCAAACATGACAATGTCATCATCAGATTGACGTTCACTACCAATATGCTCAACGTCTGGATTATACATGGATTCATACATGCCTGCCTGTTCAGGGCTGAAAACACTGTAAATCAATTCAGGATAATGATAAGTATAACCACCCAAAATCAACGCCGGCATGCAAAAGATGACCGCTGCGATGAAAACGTAGCGCCATTCCTGTCGAATTATTTTAGAAAAATCCGCGACAACAAAACGAATAATTGTTACCAATAAATTTGTTTTCCGTTTGTACAGTTGTTGATGACCACGAATTGCGAGATCATTTAAAAATTCGATTAGATAGCTGCTGTATTGACGCTGTTTGGCGATGGAAAGACAATGGCATAGCTGCCGATAGATTTTAGAAAATTCGGGGATAGACCTTTCAAATAATACGTCCTTTTTTGATCGAGCCACCTTCATCCTAGCGCCTTCTAAAACAATCAGAATATGCTCAAGCCGTTGCCATTGACCGCGATATAATTTTTCAAAATTTTGCTGCTTCATACCCACCCAGTAATCCGTTGGCGATCTGATATAACTTCTTCACTGCCTGCGGTCCTTTCTCGCCAATAATTTTGTTAAGTATATTCGCCAATTCTTCGCTTCGATCTGAAGATAGAGTTTTATGACGCTCAGCAAAATTTACAATAGCGCGCTGTTCCGAAAGCGTTAGAGGTAAAGGGGATTGAACAGCTTCAATTTCCGGCAGATTTGGTGTTTCTAGCGGATGTCGACAATATACGACAAGAGTACCTGCAGTAAGATCTCCAAGACGCTTAAACTGTCTATTTAAAACCATCGAGAGAACACCCGTCATATATGCCAACGGTAGAAAATCAACTGCCCGGAGTAGATTGCGGATGATGGAAGCGGACCATCCTACTGGAGTGCTGTCATCATGAATCACCTTAATACCCATTTTCTTTTTGCCGGGCGTCATACCATTGTTGAGAACTTCGAAAAAAACCGGGTAAAACCATTCAATCAGAAAAAAAGTAATCAGCGTAAAACCAATACCCACTTTTCCTAAGAATTGAAAACCAATACCCAATATTATATAAATGCAGATGCGCACGCACGCATCAAGACTGTACGCTAGTATCCGCACAACAGGCCCTGCAATTGGCATAGTTAAATCAATGCCTTCTGGAGTTTCAATAGAATAACTGCTGTCAATCATCAATCGATTCCCTATCGCCGAAACTTCAATTTAATAAACCTATTCTGGTTCAACACCAAACATATTTCGATACATAATTCCAATTACCAGGATCGTCATGGGTATTGTCCAAATCAAACCAATACCAAAGAGAAGAACTCCACTAAGCATGGTGATTAACCCCATAGCAAAAATAATTCCAGCAAATGAAAACCAATTGTGATGGATTGCTTTACGTGAAGTTTCAAGAGCCTGCCATGGACTCAAATCCTTTTCACATACAAGTGGCAATGCAAACATATAACTAATAAATAAATATATCCCAGGCAAAAGTAATAAAAAATAACCCAACTGTGTTAGTATAGACATGAAAAATCCTGCGACAACGACTGGAATTAATTTATCAATATATTTAAATATATATGTAAACGAAATATTTTTCCCGACCGAATGATCAATCCCCATAACCATAATACCAGTCCACATTGGATATAGTAAGCCAGTAAATATAATTGAAGCGATGACTGCAACTACAACGCTAACATGACCATCCATTGTTGTCACTACCGTCACAAGCCCAATCAATACATTAATGCTAATAATTATCAACAAAAAAAAGGCACAAAACAACTTCCATTTAACCCCCTTTGTCAAGCACCAGGCCTCATTAAGAACATCATTAAAATTTAATTCATAATCTCCGACTATAGCTTTCTCTATCGAACCGTATTCGCCAATGATTTCATTATCATCACCGGTTAAATCACTTTGAGGGGGTTGGTAGACATCATCCATACTTGAGTCCTTTCTGATAGGAGGTTTTACAACCAAATAATTGTGCCCTGGAAATTTAGTAGTAGACGTAAACCAGAACAACCGTATGCCCAAAATAAATCAGATACAACATTTAAGTTTACCTGAGAATACGTGAATGTCACGGAAATTAATTTTTCGCGTGATTAGCCTGCATTATGTATAAACTTTAGCAATGAGAGTCGAAAGATTGCTTAAGGTCAATGAATTATGGCATTTATCCGCGTACAGGAATAGTGTTAAAAATCCGCCGTGGTGGAATCTATTCCGAACCCGTAGAACGTTATAATATCGTTGATATTATGTGATATAATAACTCGTAATAAAAAGATTATGCATAATGCCGGTTAGCTGGAAGAGAAAATAACAAAGCAATAATCAATCGTTATCAAACGTGATGTATTCGGCAACAACCATCCAGTACATCGCACCATCTTCATATGAAAGTAAGGGAATTGAATCTAAATAATCCAAGCCGCCCTGCTGCATCATCTCTTTGAAATCGTCGATGGGAATCCGCTCACGAATATCGTAGGGGGTTTTAATAGAAGCAGGTAGGAATACTTCTTTTTCAAAGGGTTCTACCTCGGCAATTAATAATTGGGCGTTGGGTTGAAGATGTTGAACCACCGTGTTATAAAATGCTTTATGAATAACCCATCCTCGATCATTAGGACGTAAATCATTATGATAAATGAATCCCCAGGGATGTTCAGGATTTAAATTATAATAATTCGGTGGATTAGCAACAACCAAATCAAACTGTTCATTATCTGGAATCGAATCGAAATTGTCACTGAGATAAACACTAACCCGGTCATGCAAATTATTTTCCGATATCGTCTTCTGTATACACTCAATTGCATCTGGATTAATATCGGCCAGACATAGTTTTTCTGTCATATTTTCCGCCAATAAGGCAAATCCGATGAAGCCTGGGCCGGCACACCATTCGAATAGTTTTGAAACCGGTTTATTTTTTTCAACATTTTCGCGGACATAACTGACAAACGGCAATGCTAAATCGGTACCTGCACCATTGAGATCCGGCAAATAGTAAACCTCTAAACCGTTATAATTCCATATTTCGTAATCGTTATTTTCTCTAGCCATGGTTAATGATTTTTGATTTTTTTAGATCATTTTAATTCTATCAGAGACAGTAAGCTCAAATTCATGAAAGATTTTCCTTAAAAAATGGTTCAAACAAATAACGGATTTCTTCAAGAGACTCTTCGATCACAAACTGAAGTATTTGCGCCATGGTATCCAGTATGACTATAGCGTTTGTCGATGAATCCTTTTTAGCTGCCGCTTGCAACCGTTCTGAGAGAGCAGCATTGACGGGTTGTAAATTTTCGTAAATATCCTTTAACCCCTCTAATTCCAGATCGACATCACGACCCTTTTTCTTTAAAAAATATTGTGCCAGTAAATAAGTAGATGCAACACGGTAGATACTCTCTTGTGAATTTGCCAAAGGAAGATGAAACCGTGCCATAGTTCTGAAAAAGGTTGTATGAGGGCAGCCGCTTGTCGCGATGATCAGTCCCATCAGTGAACTAATTCCACTTTGAGCAGATGTCTCCTGAGACACCAGACGCTCTTTTGTTGTCACATTTATTTGGATTTTATCATAAGATGATAGATGGTCAAATCGTCTAACAATGCTATCCAGATGCTTTGCAGCAGGACAATATTGATGCGTTTGAGTGGTCAATGGACAATTGGGGCATTGGTGGAAATCTAGCTTCGTCCATGCTGGAAAGTCTGCAGAATCGTCACTTAAGAGTTCGAGGTTGTCTGCATTGATCCGTAGATCAAAAATTTCTTCCCGGTCGTCTGGCAAAATAAATTTATATTGAATTGTAAAAGTTTCCATCTCAGTAAAAAATGTTATTCCTAGTGTAATTCCATCCGCAATTCTTTTGCAATCTCATTATGACCTGATAAAAAATAAGTTGGTATAATCCGAGTGCAGCGTCCCGTAAATAACTTGAATTTGACGGGATGCATTTCAACGCTTTCAGAGCGCCAAAAGACATTCGCCCTAAATGGGTTGCACTTCTTTCACCGCTAGGTGGTGCTAGCGAAAAGGTCCCTACCTCTGGCACGAACACTTTTTTCACTGCCTATCCCAAAGGCGAAATAAACACAATCAAATTTGAACTTAACCGGCTTCGCCGGAGCTTTTTCTCGCAATGATAACATAAATGTTTGATAAAGCATATACAGGTAGAAACATCTATGAAATCCCGGAGGGATTCCAAAATATAGCCCAGTGATTTATCGCTGGGTAAGATATAGCCTGGCCTCCCCCAGCCGCGTACGTGTAGCATCCATTACCCACCAATTCATTGGTGGGCTATTTTCACTCGTCCCTACAGGACTAAACGTATAATACCATCTTGTGCCAAAATTAGTTTAACATTTACATAATAACAACTTAGAATAAAATTTTTCATACTATCGAGTTTTTTTTACGGGATGCCATACTAGATAAGCTCGGCGTAATTGCGTCGGGGGTGGATTGTGTGGTGGGGTTGGGGGGGGGGGTTTGGTGGTGG
>JAJFLO010000212.1 GCA_021772675.1 Verrucomicrobiota bacterium
AACATTATAATAAGTATAATAATAAAAATATCAAGCAATATTTATTATACTTAAAAAATAATTGCAAAATTTTTTAATGCTTGAAAATGAAGAATTTACAAAAATAAGGGTGAGTTAAGTGGTAAACATAGGTTTAATTGAAAAAATATTGAACCAATCATTATGATTTCTTTAGCCTGAATTATGCATAAACGTAACCATTCAGTAAAACCCATCATTGCCTGTCGGCTGATTGTAGTTAACTCCGGACCTCCCTTTCAATTAGGGAGGTTATAAATATAAGGAACTATAAAATTATAGGATAGTCATGCTTGTAGTTAAGCGAGTCATCGCTGTTTTGAAACGTTTCGCATTCGGTATACAGCTAAGACAGCGATGACTCGCTTAACTACGAACGCACATTTTCCAAGGTAATGGGTTTCACTGAATTTTCACTAAAAATTTTCTATTACGAGTCGTTATGTTACGTAATATCAACGAGTTCTAAAGATTTTTTGGTTCAAAATCGCTCACTATTTCTGCGTCCCGCTCCTGAGCGGGATCAATCGGATCGAAAACTCTAAGCCAATTCTGAGCGTGAATACGGTCAACTTATTTGTGGACAGTTCCTTATCTGGATATTTGACCGCACCATGAGCGAAATATATGCTGCTCAAGATTACCAAAATAGAAATACGATTTTGCGCGTTCACTTTAAATTAATTACGCGTGGATAATCAATGACTAATATTTATGACAAAACCTTCTAGAAAATATCGGATTGCGTACGCATTGCAAATTTTTATCTATCATCAATTTTTTTTATAAATCAATCTATGATTGGACAGTTATAAGTGTGACATAAAAATATAAAAGTTTTAATTTATGAAGGTTGTGACTTTATATGAAATGATTGGTATGATTCATGTTCATATTCAGACTACACGGTATAACATTATCAACTTTTAGGAATGAATTGTATGATCAACAAAAAAACCAAAATTCTATTCGTGACAAATAGGGCTTGTGTAAAAAAACAAATTTCCAATATTCCACAATGTAAATATGAGATTTTATTTTCTGATACGCCAGTGGATTGCCTAAAGTTAAAATCGAAACATCACGTCAAGATCATCTTTATTGATTTAGAATTGGGTAAAAAAATAGGGTATAATCTTTGTGAAGAAATTCGTAGCACGGATCAAATCAGTTTTCTTTGTGCGATTGCAGAAAATACCCATGTATTTGGTTTGAGTAAATGTCGTGAAATTGGTTTTGACGATTATTTAACACGACTTGACTCTAAGGAAGAACTATTGCAAACCATCTATATGGCAGATAAATCGATCAAAAAATGGCTGTCACTCATTATTTCTGAATCCAATCGATTTATAACACACAATTTGTCTGGAAAATTGATTCCTCAAGCTTAGCTCGAAATTCTCGCAAAGCATCCACTTTGAAAATGTATATCAGGTCACAAATCATTTTACCTTGAGTGTCGGAACTGCGTGTTAAGACATACAGAATGGGATAGTCAGGGAAAGGTACTGAAATGAAGAGATATAGGTTCTCAAAGTAGATGCTCTGTGAGAAAGGCGGGTTAGACTTGCATTAGATTGGTTCGTTCCGATTGAGCGAAACCGCATGAAACGTTCAACTTATTTGTGCACAGTTCTTTAGCCTGAATAATTCATCAGTATTCTGCTGCGAGCCCTCGTCTCCGCTCAAATAAGCCGATTAACTCAATTTTACATCTCAGTGAATGAAAATTCACTTTCATTGTGAAATTTTCTCTACTAAATTTATTATGAGCGAGTTAAGTGCTCTCGCGACGAATTGCATGAATTAATCAGGCTAGCAGTCTGTCAGACTATTTCCCTAACGAAAAATAACTAGGCGTTGTTCGCTTTCCTCTCCATAGAAGTCGTGATTCAGAACCGTTTTCTGTTAAGTATGCGCCCCCATCGGCATCGAATGCAACAGAATTTGAAACAAAAACATTGCTGTTTTTTACCTCAATCCCGGATTCAGGAGCATCAACGAGGGCCAATCCCTCCACAATTGTCGGATTCGTATTGGTGCTCTCGTGAAAGGCGATCGCGGGCTTTTCAAAATCAACAATCTGTTGATCATTGCCCCTTGTGCCAGCACCAAGTCCATAGGCGCCAACATAACTCAAATCTGCATTTGCAGCGCCGTCTCCATAAAAAATAACATTGCCCTGTGCACTTTCAGCGCCTATGGCTGGTTGTGAAGAAGATATTCCGGTATTTCTTGAAACATTGACCGCAATGGTTTCCAAATCTCGATGAATACCGTGATCGTTTTTAAGTCCCTCCCATTCAGATTGATCTTGCCCAACCGCAGTGACACCAACATGCTGGCCATTGATGTAGTCAACTTGTAAGGTGTACTCTTCATCTCTCTCGAGTCGGGATCCAGCAATAACAACAATATCGCCTTGCTTCCAATTTTCTGGAATTTCCTTTAATACAAGTTCCCGATCCCCTAATTCAGGAGTTTCTAATAACGATGCCTTTGCCGTTTTTTCCTGACCATACATCGTTACTTGACCCAGCGAGTATAAAACTGCACCCAAATATTGGGTGTCGTCGTCATGATTTGTCAGGTCATAGGCATTGATTGCGAGTAATGCTTCCACACCATCTTTAACGGGATTCTGACTATTGCCTATTTCAAGAATACCCGATTCATTAACCAACATTGTGTCAACCATGAGTTGGGTATCGGCATCTGTTGCGAATATGAGCGAACCATCAATTCGGACTGATTTCAGGTGTGTTTCATTTGTAAAATCTAAGACAACATTGATTTCTTCCGGGATATGTACTTTGGCACCCGAATTCGGAACTTCGCCATTGCCCCAAATAGATGGGTCTGCCCATAATCCATCCTTTATAACCCGATGAGTTACTTTTTCTAGATCAACCAAGGCTAGATAATCTTCAGGAGAATTTAGTTGGTTTGGATTTATTTCCTTGTCTTCAACCAAATCATTCTCGGTGATGACATTTCGAGTTGAGGATATATTGATTTTATTCTTGGGTTTTGAATCAGTTTCTATATTTTTATGATTCTGCGACATCGAATGAATCGCTTTCCTTTGCAAAAATGCAGGTGGTGAGAATTGCAGAAAAAGGATCAATCCAGAAATGGAAAAGATGATCACTCCAATAAATTTAAATTTTCTATTTTTCATAGTGAGTCAGATGTCCTATAGGTTGGTCTTGAGTTAGAATAAATAAATCACCACAGAGTTTCTAGCGCGGCAAATCCGCAACCAAAATAGAGTTTTACCATGGATTCTCTTAGCGCGGCTGAGCAGCAACCAAAAGAACAAAGATTTTGGCCCACGAATCACACGAATCTTCACGAATAGAACGAAGACAATAACCGTATCCACGGTTTCGCTCCGCATACATATTGGTGAAGATTCGTGTGATTCGTGGGCAGCTTTTTTAATTTAGTAATTAGCCGTAACACTGATAGTTAGGACGCAAACCTTGCTAAAAAAACAAGTTTTTGAATGATCGTAGTACGGATCACGACGGATAAAAAAAAAGTTGATAATCGCGCTGCTCGTGCTGAGAGAAATTCGCCGGGGCGAATTATCTCTCAGACTCTTTTCCTAAAAACTTTTGTAACCGTTCACGGTGTTCAAAGTTCAGGGGTTCAATGGTCGAAAACTAAGAACAAAAGGCCATGTTGCAGAGTTGTTTCTTAAAGATTTTTTGGTATTTAACCCCTGAACCTCTGAACCGTGAACGGTTACAAACTTTTAAACAATGTCCCGGCAGAAAATCTAAAAAAATCAAGGCTTAAATTAAACTTCATAACCAATTTATAATTAAATCCTTATGTGTCAATTAAATTTAGAAGCTTGTTAAAAAAACAGAAATTTTTGGATTGTTGTACCGGGAAAAAAAGAAACGAACGTTGTTTTATAACTTGATAGCATAAGAATTTGAATTCTAAGTCATTGAAAATTTATCTCTTATATAAAATTACAGGATATCTCGAATAAGGAGTGTGTCTTGTTCGTAGTACCGCCTTCAGGCGGAAGTTTTACCGACGCTTCAGCGAGTGCGTGCTACTATTGACTCGCTAAAGCTCATCTGAGGCTTCCGTCTAAAGACGGGACTACGAACCTTACCCCGTCCGAGTTTTTCGTTGATTT
>JAJFLO010000213.1 GCA_021772675.1 Verrucomicrobiota bacterium
TCTGAAAGTTCTTGCTGCTGCGCCCAACCTTCCCGAAAGAGGTAGACCACGGCAATCTTTTCAGCTTCCTTATCCTTCTTATCATAACAAAAAATTACCTGATCCCGCACCCTTACACTCCGGGTGTTTTCCCAGTCTGAAAAACTACAAACACTATTGATCCATGTAAAAACCGGATCGCTTAAGAAGCTTAGAGCAAGCTTTCCTTCTACCTGTGCAGGGGATTGGGATTCATCCTCAGTCCCAGTTTTCGAAATATTAATTTTATTTTTCATGTGGGTACATTACACGCGCGTATGTGCGAGCGCACGCATTATCGATAATTTTTCTTGACGAATTTATGAGGTTAAAAATAACCCCGGGTCTGCTCAGAAAAGGAGGGTATGTCAGTTTCTCTGGCTGCGAGTCCTAATCTCTGCTTAAAAGCCGATTAACTCAATTTTACATCTCAGTGAATGAAAATTCACTTTCATTGTGAAATTTTCTCTAAGCAATTTATTATGAGCGAGTTAAGTGCTCTCTCGACAAATCGCATGAATTAACCAGGCTAAAGTATCGTTCATTTAATATGGTTCGCGAGAAATTCTCCAATTCAAAGTCTACCAAAAATAACAAGGGTTAGCCGTTTATTATTTGCAGCGACAAACATTATGAATTTTGAATTGAATAAATCGTCGACGGCGTGCTCAGACTTGTGTTAGATTTGGTCGTAACGATAGAACAACTCCACAGTTGTAGTTTGCCTACTTCGAGGACCTTGATGATTGATTTAGGATCAAATGTGGAGTTAACCTGAAATGTCAATGTCGATGAGTTATTTATTTCCAGATTCTAAATAACTGAGCAAAATACACTGAACATTTCGACATCCATTTTTACTGCATATTTCACAGATGTTCAATCATAAAATACTCAAAATAGTTAAGTTATTTCGGTCAGAAGACCGATTGTAAACCAGTGGATTCACTCAACGGGATTGAAAAACTCTAAACCAAATCTGAGTACCAATATGTTCAACTTATTTGTGGACAGCTCCTAACCTGAATAATTCATCAGTATTCTGCTGCAAGCCCTAATCTCTGCTCAAATAAGCTGATTAACTCAATTTTACATCTCAGTGAATGAAAATTCACTTTCATTGTGAAATTTTCACTAATCAATTTATTATGAGCGAGTTAAGTACTCTCGCGACGAATCACATGAATTAATCAGGCTAATTTGGAAAATTAGTCGGCAAAAATTTAAATCAGAGGTATTATTATTAATTGGCTATATTCCCTCGAAATGGTATTTACTTATAAAATCTCTATTCATGCTTAGGAATACATCTGCTCGAAATACGATCCGTAATATGACATTACTGATTGGTAGTACCATGACGGTTATGGCCCCGACTGCCATCTCACCTTCCCTTCCGCAAATGCGAATGGCCTTTCAAGATAATCCCAACGTAGATTTATTAGTGCGTCTTGCGTTGACGATGCCTGCCTTGTTCGTAGCCCTCACTGCACCTCTGGTCGGAGGGCTGTTGGATCGTTGGGGCCGAAGACCCGTACTAATCGTCTCGGTCGTTCTTTACGCATTCGCAGGAAGCTCTGGATATCTATTAGACTCACTTTATGCAATACTAGGAAGTCGTGCCGTATTAGGCATAGCGGTGGCCGGAATTATGTCTGGATTCACGACGCTGATTGGAGATTATTTCAAGGGAACACAATTGAACTTATTTATGGGATTGCAGGCCAGCTTTATGGGATTTGGTGGTGTTGTTTTTCTCATCGGTGGAGGTTTTTTAGCGGATGTAAGCTGGCGTTTTCCATTTTTAATATATGGAAGTGCACTGCTCATTTTGCCTGGGGTAATTGTAGCGCTTCCTGAGTCCGTTCATGGTACAATGCCGAAAATTAACTTGGCTGAAAATTCTCAGATTATTCTGCCCAAGACAACGATAGGCATCATTTATTTATTGGGTTTTCTCGGAATGGTTATTTTTTATATGATCCCTGTACAACTGCCTTTTTACCTTAAATCATTAGCGGAAGTTAATAGTGAGCAAATTGGATACGCCTTGGCCACGATGACCCTCTTTGCAGCATTTATGTCGTTGCAATTTCAACGAATCAGGCGGTCGTATTCGTCCAACTCGATTTTTGCCTTTCTTTTTGTAACTATGGGATTTGGATACTCTATAGTCAGTAGAGCGACACACTATAATCATGTAATTTTTGCAATGATTATAATTGGGGTCGGAGCAGGGCTGCTGCTGCCTAATCTAAATGTCTGGATTGTATCAATTGTACCGACGACAATGCGAGGTCGGATAGTTGGATGGTATACTATGTATTTTTTTCTCGGGCAGTTTGTTTCACCGATTCTTATCCAACCTATCGCCCAACGAACCAGTATTGCGGAAAGCTTTGGAATCGCGGGAGGTTTATCTTTTCTCATAGGGATTATATTCTGGATCGCGGTAAGACTACAGCGTTGGTCTCGTTCAGTAAACGCTTAGAGTGTGTATTCAAAATGTGAGTGACAAATAGTAAATCGGCCATTCCTGGCTGAATAACATGTGCGCAGCCAGGAATGACCGCGTTACTTTTACCTCGACCCAGGCATTCACCAGAGTCACTCACATTTTTGAATACACACTCAACGCTTAGGAGCTGGCCACAAATTAGTTGGACATATTCGCACTCGGATTTGGCTTAGAGTTTTTCGATCTGATTGATCCCGCTCATGAGCGGGGCACAGGAATAGCGAGCTATTTTGAGTAATTCGTGATTGAGGAACATCTCGAAGATGAGATGCGAGATGTACGAGTTTTTTTATGGGCAGCTCCTTAGCCTGATTAATTCATGCGATTCATTGGAGCGAGTGAAGCCGTCACTACAGTATCACCCCTCTTGCCTAACATCCCGAAAATATTCGGGTTGGATACTGATAAGCATAATAATCGATTTTCTGCGACATAGCTTATAACAGAAAGGGTCAAACTGACTACGAGCAGTGTGAGGAAAGCGTAGGGGAATTAAATCCACGACATGGGATTAAAAGTGCTCCCCTTCTCTTGCACTCGGGGGTGGGGGCCCGTTGTGCGAATTGACATTGCGCCATATGGACAGAGAAGGGGAGCAAATTGTTATTTCATTCAAATTCTATGAAACCAACCGTCTAACTCAATTACCTAATTTTGATATAAATCCCAAGTGTAGCATCCTAACATTTTCCAATTACCTCAATTTGTTCAATCATTTTTACTAATACCGTCTATACTTGTCTGTGTTCAATTGCCCCTCATTGTAGTTATTGGGATCAATCCTAAATCAATCAGTAAACAGGGAATTCATATTGATTGATTCCAGAAGTACCTAATGTTTTTATACTGTGGAGAGATAGCTTGTTTTATGCCTAATGTATAGTTTAAGACATTACTTGTTTTGGTTAAACTGGTTATGCTTTTTTATGATATTTATTGTTTGAAAAATTATCTACTAAAACATCATTTTTTTTTAAGATATATAAAATTTTTTTAGATTGGTGGTAAATAGTTTGAACTTAATCTTGGTGCTAACCTGATTAATTCATGCGATTCGTCGCGAGAGCACTAACTCGCTCATAATAAATTGATTAGAGAAAATTTCACAATGAAAGTGAATTTTCATTCACTGAGATGTAAAATTGAGTTAATTGGCTTATTTGAGCAGAGATTAGGGCTCGCAGCAGAATACTGATGAATTATTCAGGCTAAACTTTAGTTGTGAGTTCCAACAATTCTTTAACGCAGCCGTTCTGCTATTGCAGAATGGCTTTCTTTTAATACATCTGCTTCGTTCTTAAGCTGTTGTAGTAGTTGATTCCACTAATAATTTGATGCCTCGCACCTATATAAAAAAGAAAGCCATCACGGATTCAGTTCATCGATTTAGCAGGCTGAATAATGTGTACGCAGCCAGGGATAACCGTGCTACTTTTATGTCAACCTAAGAGCTCCAGAGGTGCTCACGTTTCGAATGTACACTATTTTTTAGAATGGCTGAATGGAAATACGATCTGGTACAGGTCGTGCATTGATTAGGCAAATTACGATTTAATGATATATTGGGTCCTAGCAGTCTGTCGGACTTAGGAAATAGTTGCGAGAAAATCGTCAAATTGAGAGTATTTTTGTCCAAATTTGAGGATGCTTCACGCTAAGCTCGAAAAAGTAGTTTACACTTTTGTTAAAAAATATTCCTTTCATTTAAATTGAATATCGAATATCGAATATCGAACAAGGAATTATGAATGACGAAGGAAAAAACTTCATGATTCTACATTCCTTGTTCGATATTCGATATTATTTTTTTTGCATTTTCTATCACAGCATACTCAAAAGTGTAAACTATCTTGTGAAGC
>JAJFLO010000214.1 GCA_021772675.1 Verrucomicrobiota bacterium
ATAGTATAGGAATTTGTATTCTAAGTTGCTAAATGGTAACAGTTTTGAGGTTTCAGTATTGACAACACCGTGGCGGGTTAAAATTAAATGAGAATCACTTTATGTTGATTCCAGAGTTATTCTCCTCCATTGTCCTTGAAATGGTCAATTTTTATTATGAAATTTTAGCATTGTCTTTAGCACCTGACACCTGAAACCTGAAAGCTATACTCTTGCAGGAAAAAGCCCTGGCGTAGCCGGTTAAGTTCTCTTGCGAATTCAAAGTGTCTCGACACACTGTCATCCGCTCGTCTACGTCAACCCATCGAATAAAGGCAATTTAAGCTTTCACACCACAAATTTGTGAAAAAACAGGACAATAATAAAGGGTAAAGGTGATGCGTTTATCTTAACTTCTATTATTGACATAAAATATATTTCGTATATGTTCATTCGTCACCATTTGAATAATGCCTAAATCTGCGAAAGATGGTATCAATTTTATTTGGTTTAGGAGAAAAATTTTACCCGATAGATCAAAGGAGATATTATGAGTGATGTTAGGGTGACTGATTTGACCGGTCACAGTGAGAAAAAAGATAACGGTAAAAAAATCACATCGGATGTATTTGTAACCTATGCATGTGCTCTGTTAACGATTGCGGGAGCAGATGGTGAAATATCACCATCTGAAAAGAATTATTTGATGAATAAGTTAATTGGGCTCGGTGCGAATGATGAGGTTATAAATGAGGTTAAAAACTTTGATTGGGAAAATGCAAATTTGGAGGCATTGACATCTGAGCTTCAAGATGCAAACTTGCCTGGAAACTGGGCCGGAGCGTTACTTTATGATGCTATAAAAGTCGCACGTGCGGATGAAGATTATGCTCTTGACGAAAAAAAGGCTATCCAGACTACCGCAAAACGTCTCGGTCTTGATGATAATATTACATTTGCCATAAATGGCGTCGTGGAGATGGAAAGTTTGGCAGCAAGAATTCTCCGTAGTTTGCTGGGATGTGGATAGTTTAAGCAGTGTATTCTAAGTTATTGAAATTTTGTATCTTATATCCAATTACAGGATGTCTCGAATAAGGAGCGTGTCTCGTTTGTAGTCCCGCCTTCAGACGGAAGCCTGAACGATGCTTCAGCGAGGACATTCCATCATAGGAGATCGCTGAAGCTCTCCTGAAACTTCCGCCCCGCTCAGCGGGGCGGGACTATGAACGAGCTGCAATTAAATTTATAGGATAAGAGGTTCGTAGTACAGTCCCGTTTGTGAGCAGCATTGATTTTGCCTATTGTTGCGATAGGAAACCCCGGCGCAGCCGGTTAATTTTTCATAATTGAAGCTCAATCATTAACAATTGGTCGTGAGCAATTCACGATTACCAATTTAAGTATCAAGGGAGCGAGTTTGTAGATGAATAGCAAAGAAAATTCTGACAAAATAGACAACCAGGAATATAACCAAGGTTTGGCAACTATTGTTTTTGGCGGTGAAAAAGTACAAAATACCTTTGCTTCAATAACTGCTGCAATGGCTGATCCTAACTCGATTGAAGCCTACGATGATAAATCTGACGTCAATCTTGAACTTACATTTAAAGAGCAAGAGATATTTGAGCGGATTTTATCACGAGAATCAGGAGAAAGCAAATATCAGATAATCGGAAAACTTGCTTCAGGGGGAATGGGCGATGTCTATCGTGTTTATGATAAGGACATTAAACGTCAATGTGTTTTGAAGGTCATTCTACCTGAGCTCAAAGATGATGAGAGCATCATTAAACGATTTATTCACGAGGCCTGGATCAGCGGCTTATTGGAACATCCTAATATCATTCCACTTCATGACCTTGGATTTATTCCCGGTCACGGGATCTATTTTACACTGACATTCGTTCATGGCGAATCCTTATATGATGTGATTGATAATTTGATTGACAAATATGATGATTATTTGGAAAAATACGATTTGTATACCTTAATTGGAATTGTCAGAAAAGTCTGTGATGCTGTTTCTTATGCACATTCAAAAAATATTCTGCATCGAGACATTAAACCCGAAAATATCATGATTGGTAAATTCGGTGAAGTCGTTTTAATGGACTGGGGAATCTCGAAAGTTGTGGAAGATTTAGAAGAAGAAACGAGTGAAGGGTGTATTGAATATATTAATCTTGAAAAATTGGTTGATCTAATGAAGACTCAAGATGGAATAATTAAGGGCACGCCGGCATATATGTCTCCAGAACAGGCATCTGGATCTCCAGAAACCATCGACCAACAAAGTGATGTTTTTCTTTTAGGTGCTACGCTTTATCATATGTTTACCTATCAAACTCCCTATTCAAGTTCAAATATTCGTCAGGTAATCAGAAGTGCCCGAGACTGTAATTATATCCTTCCTGAAGATTTAGGATTCAGGAATAAAAATTTGTCAAAGGAATTGTGTCGCATAATTAATAAGGCTATGGCGCGACAAAAAAAACACCGATATCAAACTGCTCAGGAATTAGCTGATGATCTGGATGACCTCATTCGGGGAAAAATGGAATATAATACGTTAGTATTTAAAGAGGGTGAATACTTGGCAAAAGAAGGGGATTGGGGAGCCGATTCATATGTTTTACTTAGTGGAAAAGTTCAGGTTCAACGGCAACTGGGAGAACAAAAAATTGTACTTGACACCATTGGCGCTGGTGATATCGTCGGAGAAATGGCTTTAATTAACGATGAACCTCGTACACTTGACGCCATTGCCATGGAAGAAACTGAAGTGCTGGTACTGAATAAAGAAACATTTAGGCATAATCTTAAAAAGCTGCCACCTTGGATGGAAAATACGGTAATTTCTTTGGCGAATCGATTGAAAGTAACAAGCACCAAGTTAACGGACAGTATTGTCATGCACAGAGATGAATTGGGTCACGGTTCACATCCGTTTCAATTGTAAGTGTCACTTGCATCGTGAAATTAATAAATCGGAACGTATGAAATTTTGTTGATGCAGAGCATATCGGTGGATGAGGCGCAGTTACGTATTCAAACAAAGATTTGGCTGATTTTTTAAATTGAAATCTTAGCCTGATTAATTCATGCGGTTTCGTTACAAGAGTGCTTAGCTTTCTTTAGATCAATGAGTTATGTAGGTTCCGAAGGTGAAGGGATAGTGAATTATTTCAAGCCTTTTGGTTCTTCATAACTCGCTTATATGAAGTGAAATATGCGCATGCAGTAGAAGCAAGATGAATTAATCAGGTTAGAGATTTTGAAGCTTGTAATAGCATCAATGCTTCCTTGAGTAGTGACTAAAAAAGGTGGCCTTTGTTCTATTGCAAATTATTTGGGGCATGTCTGACTCTTTGCGAACAATGTAAATACCTTCCCTTCAAGTTCGATTTGTTGTCAGGGACAAACTGCAAAAAATCAATTCCGTATATTTTTCATAGAACCACCTCTATCCTGAATAATTCATAAACTTTTTATTACGAGCCATAATGTCATGCGATATCAATGGGTTACAAAATTATCCGGGTTCGAAATAGTTTCCACCACGGCGGATTTTCAACACTATTCTCTCCGAGCTGTAGGCTCTACGATCTGGAAGCCTGTACGCAGATAAATTTCATAACTCATTGATCTCACACAATCTAATGACTCTCACTACGAAAGTTTATGAATTATTCAGGCTATATCTCTCTTTATGTGTTAAAGTAATCAGAATTCTTAAGTAATTCCGTTTATTCGACACGTCCATTTTTTGTAAAAAAACCATAAATACATTTAGCCTGATTAATTCATCCGGTTTCGTTACGAGAGTGCTTAGCTTTCTTTAGATCAATGAGTTATGTAGGTTCCGAAGGTGAAGGGATAGTGAACTATTTCAAGTCTTTTGGTTCTTCATAACTCGCTTATATGAAGTGAGATATGCGCACGGCAGTAGAGGCCGGATGAATTAATCAGGCTAGGTCTATATCCGTAACTCGTGATAAAACCAGACATGATTTATACAGCAATCCACGCTAATCGAAATTACTATAATAAACTACTATTACCCGCTGTACTTTATTTGTTAATTCTGCTCAATGGCGTTGCGCAGGATACCACGAAGTTTGACACCGATGCCAACCAAATTCCAAATACTAAAAAGTTTTTTTCCAAAAACTACTTTCCCATAGATTATGCTGGCCAGAACCAAATGTATGATATCATCCAGGACAGCCGTGGAGTTATGTATTTTGGTAATAATGTTTCGGGAATTTTAGAATATGATGGAATCCACTGGAGAACCATCCCTTTAGCAAATAACAACACCGCCTATGGGCTCGCGAAGGACAAAAACGGAAAAATATACGTAAGCGGTTACGGCGAAATTGGCTATTTGAATATTAAACATGGAGTGAGTTCTTATGTTTCACTAATGGATAAGGTACCTGAGGAATACAAAGTGTTTGGTCCGTCTCAGGTTAAATGTATCGAAAATCGAGCCTACTTCAAAGCCGGAAACATCATATTACGGTGTGATGATGGTATCATAACCGCGATTAAAAATTCTGAAGGGGAAGCATTTGAAACCCTTTTTGTTGCAAATAATAAAATATACACCAGCGATGAAAAGGGGAATATTTTTAAGATTGAGGATGATAAGGCCACTCAGATTTTTCAGGAGCATCCTGCCGCTTACGGCGGTTATCTATTTAAAAATGATTATAACCTGCCCGGCATCAATCTAATCCTGCCATTTGATGGAACTAAAATATTAATTCGATCTTTGATCCATGGATTGCTGATTTTTGATGAAAGCAAGTTAGACTTGTTTGAAACTGAAATAAACGAACTGCTGGTTGGCGATACCAGTTATGCCGGAATGTCGTTAGGTAATGAATATTTCGCATTTGGTACAATCACCACCGGGGTCATTATTATCGATAAAGAAGGGAAAACAAAAGCCTTACTTGATGAAAATAATAGCCTCATTAATAATGGTGTATTCTCGGTATATGCCGATAATCAAAATTTTCTTTGGATTGGAACTTCTTACGGATTCTCTCAAGTTCTTTTTCCATCGCCATTTTCAGTCTATGATCATTCCTCAGGCTTGGAAGGGCAGGTCAGGATGACTGCAAATCTGAACGATGATTTATACGTTGCAACATCGGTTGGCGTTTATAAGACAACTCCTGAGTCATCAATTTTAGGCCTTCAGTTTTCTGGATTGGATGCGCTCGAACCCGCTGAAACAGGTACGATTAAATCATTTGGTACGTCAATAATTATTGGAAACATTGCCGGATTATTCGTTTTTGAGGATATACGAAATGCACAATTATCTATGAAACCTGATGTAACCAAATTTATTGGTCGAGACGGGGATTATATCGTAAAATCATTCATTCCGTTGCATGAAAAAGATTGCCGATTCGTCGAAGTTTCAAAAAAATATCCAGGAATAATCTATGCTGCTGCGGTAGGTGAAGGATTGTTCGTTTTCCGAAATAGAAATGGAAAATGGATACAAGAGGGACATGTTGCGATCGAGGATTCGGTGTTTTTCGGGCAGGAAGATACTGAGGGTGTATTATGGATAGCCGGGATTAATTCTGGAAGTTACAGTCTCGATTTTTCGGAAGGTAACTTCGCCGCTCCCCATGTGAAGAATTACTATACAAATGTCGGGCTGCCAGAAGGGTATTATGTCACCTCAGTTGCCGGTGAAAACGTGTTTATGTATAGTGATGAAGCCTTCTTCAAATTTGATCCAATTAAAAAAGCGTTCGTCTCGGATAAATCTTTTTTCAGTGATCCATTGCTTACCGGCTTTATCGATGAAAAACCGAATGGAAATGTTTGGATTACAAAAGGACGTCCACGAAAATTAAGCCTGGCAATTAAAAAAGATGACAATTCCTATTCTCGTAAATTCAGTCCATTTCAACGATTCAATAATTATCAGATTCGAAATTTTGGTTATGATACCAAGGGTCTTAGCTGGTTCGGTTCCGAAAAATCACTTTTAGCGTATGATGCCAATGAATCTTTTGATTATGAAAAACCATTTAAAACAATATTGAGGCGAATAACGGTCAATGACATGCCAGTGTTTGGTTTGGGCTCTCATAAGATCCTTCGCAACTCACATGAAAATCCGATTATTAGGCGAAAGGGTAATACCGATACATTTCATTACGATGATAATTCCCTACGATTTGATTATGCTGGATTGTATATCGACGTTGAATTTTCTAATCAATATCAGGTGAAATTAGATGGGTTGAAAGCTAGTAAATGGTCTAATTGGTCTGAAGAGACCTACAAAGAATTTGGAAATGTGAATCCGGGCGAATACGTGTTTCGTGTAAAATCAAAAAATCTTTACGGAACCCGGGGGGCTGAAACAACGTATCGCTTCAAAATACTCCCGCCCTGGTGGGAAACTTGGTGGTTTTACGCATCAGAAATCGGGATATTGATGACATTGCTGATCGCCTCAATTGTACTTAATCGTACTGGTGAAGCATCACGGTTTAGTAAAACGGTGACATTGGTGACGATTGTCGTTATCTTCGAATCTTTCATGATATTTGTTGAACAATTCGCTGAAAATTATGGTGGTAGCATTCCAGTTTTCCAGCTTGCATTAAATATCTGCCTTGCACTCGCTCTTGGTCCAGCTGAGGAATTGCTAGAAAAATTATTGATTGGTCAACGTCGCCGCCGAAAATACAAACTTGTATTCGAACCAAATGGTGACTGGAATGGAGGAGCCCAACTCATACCAACACTTAAAGATATGAGTAATTTATTTACCTGGATCGAGGATTTTGATAAAGAATTTGAGGACGTTGGCCGTAAGTATGGCCGATACATATCCAATGACTGGAGTCTGGATGATGCTGAAATTGGAGATTTAGCCGTTGAGCTTGAAGATCTTCTTGGCGGTCTCTTTATTTTCAGGCAATCTGTGACAAAAGGTAATCCAAACGAATTGTTTCAGGAAAAAAACCAAAATAACTTTACCTATAAAATCGCATTCTACCGAGATTATTGGAAAGGTTCAGGTAAGATCCCGGCAGATTTTGATTTTACGTTAGAAAAATTCGTTGATTGGTATGAAGACATGATAAAAAACGTCGCAGAGATGTTTCTTGAATATGGTAAAGCTATGGAAGACAATGTTCTAACTGATGACGAACGTAACGCGACCATCATGCGAATTGAAGATATCATCTATAATGTTCTTCTCATTATCAAAGCATTATTATTACGTCGTGGCGACTTTGGTCAAAACGTAAAACCGAAGGAAGAATAGGTTTGGAGGATGCAGAAATAGTACACTATTTCGAATTCTCCAGTTCTTCATAAGTCCTTTTATATGAAGCAAAATATGTGCTCGTAGTAGAAATCGCGTGAATTAATCAGGTTAGATAAATGATATTTGAATTATCTGATCTTACATGAGACCACTGACATCTGTAACCAGAAATTCCTTTATGTGAAGAGTTACCCATTTTTATTCTCAATTTCAGTAAACAGTATTAAAATCATTGAATTGGCTTATATTGGTGACTTTCACTGTTAAAACCTAATCTTTTTTACCTTAAATAAATAATACGATTTTGTGGGTAATATTTTATGAAAATTAAAACGGTTTCTTTTATATTTCCTCTTATTCTCTTGGTGTGTTTCTATTCTATACACGCTCAGGAAATTGAAGTGCCATTGACATTCAGATATGGAGCGGGTGGAACTACGCCTCCAGGGTTCCCCGGAGTAAATCATGCTATTGGTATGGATCAAGCAGCTGCTCATGGTCTAGATATGTTTGATGAAAATGAATTATTACCACCTATTGGCCCAATTAGTGCTAACGTTGCTTCGTTTATCATAGGATCTCTTAGGTCAGCTAAAGATTTTCGCCCGCTTTCAAATAGTGCTTCATGGATATTAGAACTTATATTTAGCGACCTTTCTGAAACCATCATACTTGAATGGGACCCGTCTATATTCAAGGCAGGGGGCGATGTTTTCAAAGTAAGTAAGGCTAATTTGGTGATTGGCAACTCATCAGACGTCGGATTTTCGGTAGCAGAGGTGCGAAATATTGCCGATGGTAGTATCCTATTTAACTTAATTAATCCAGATGATTCAGATACTCAGATAACCGTTGTCGATACAAATACGGTTCAATATGCATTTGTACCAGATGGGAGTAAAATCCGAGCGGTTCAGCTTGTCCTTCTTGCTTTTGATAATGCGCCTCCCGTTGCCATTAATGATCCAGTAAATATTTTTATTTCCTCGCCGTCTTCATTTTTCATAGATGTATTAGCCAATGATTTTGATCCTGATCCTGGTGAAACCATTTCTATTATTGACGGCAGTTTTCCAAGTACAATTACATCGAGTACTGCTTCCCGATCAGATTCAGTGGAATTAGGGATGCTTTCAAGTAATGGAAGTCAATTTCAATTCACTCCAGCATCAAATCTAGATTTCACTTCTATCGAAAACTACGAAGGAGAATTTCAATATCAAGTACAGGATAACAACCAATCCCAGAGCATCCCAGCGACTGTTACAGTAAAGATATTTAACCGTGATGTTGTCATCCATCGATCACTGGGTTCATCCACCATTATCTCTGGCGAAGGTGAAGATATTTGGTTAGATGTCACCGCAGCTGGAAGTACAAATAATATTTATGATGAAGGAATCGATATCAAAGTATTTGATGGGGCTTCCAGTATAGGAAGTTTGCCGAATTGGCTTACCTATAATGGAGTTGTCGGTAACTCGAATAATTTATTTTTCAAAGATATCCACAATGATGGTTACACGTCAGGTGACGATATTTGGTTAGATTCTCCCGGTCATTTAGTTGGAATATATGACGAATTTGATTTACAAGTTTACGATGGTAATGACGGATGGAATACTAGTATAGGAACGATAGGTGACAGTGGCCTGGTATATTACGATGCTGATGATAATGGCACATATACCACCTCCGCTAACGGGGGAAATGTTGGTGTCGAGGTAACTCTGGACATTGAAATTAACACGAATGTCATTAATGATTTGACAAAATTGAATATTAAGGAAACCCTACCTGCATCGGATTATTTAATGGGATTTTGGTATATTCCCGCTGAAGGTTTTAATGCCAATGGAGCTTCCCTTGATGTGACCGCGACAGCAAAGGGCGTACGGCCAGATTTACAAAGTTTACATTCACAAGCAATAACTCCCGATTTGATAAATGGCAATGGAAGTAGTCGTACGGTCACGTTTGGTTGGTCTCAAAATCAAATAGCAAATACCAGTACTTTTTCTATAGTTTATCGAATCGTCGGTTTAGCCACGGAACATCTCGAAAAGACAGTTTCAAGCGCCAATCCTACCGGGTTTGTAAATTCTACGGTAACTTATGATCCTGATAATGTCAGTGATAATGGTAATGAACTTAGTTTTAATATTGAAAATACAGGGTTTACGCCGACAAAAAATGTTGTCAATATTAATGCTCCAACTATTGAGAATGTAGCATTTTCTCTAGCTGAGGATAGTCCGATTAATACTCAAATTGGCAATCTTTCCGGCACGGATTTAGAGGGAGATAACGTAAGTTACCAGATTACGTCCGGGAATTCTCTAAACCTTTTTAATATTGATGAAAATACTGGTGAATTAACATTAACTGGGGCTGTTGATCATGAAAATCTTGATGAGATTACATTAGATATTCAATTGAAAGATAATGGCTCTCCTCCACGGATTAACAACGTTAATGTTACTATTTCCATTACTGATAATAATGAGGCACCGTCGGTTAATGCACATAGCTTTATGTTAGATGAAAACAGTAGTTTGGGCAAGGTAATAGGGACTGTTGAGGGGGTTGATGAGGATTATGGAGATTCGCTATCGTATTCTCTAACAGGGAGTGTATTTACTATTGATTCAACTGGAACAATACGAATAGCACAGCCTGAAATTTTGGATTTTGAAACGTCATCACAATTTAATTTAACAGTGAGGGTTGAAGATAGAGGCGGGTTGTTCCAGGAAAATAATGTTACTGTAAACTTAAATGATGTGTTTGAAATCAGTTTTGATAAAGGTTGGAATTTATTTAGTTTTCCTGTGTCTCCGAATTATACCCTAGCTGAATTTTGTACCATTGCAGACGTTGACAACGTTTGGGAGTGGGGTGACAATCAATTCAAAATTGCACGCCAGTTAAAATCGTCTGTTGGGTACTGGATTTATGGTAAAAAAACAGGAGGTACGAACCTAAGCGTGCCAGGAAATTTAGTGGGATCGGATACCATGAATTTGAAAGACGGGTGGAATCTTATTGGCCCAAGCATGCTGCCGCCATTTTCTGGAAGCAGCGTTGAAATAACCAGTATATCTAACCCATCAATATCAGTCTCGACCAAGGCATGGACTTGGGATGGGGAACGATTTATTAAAACTAAATCATTGGCATCGGGAGCCAGCTATTGGATATATTCTCCTGCGCCCGTTGTGGTTAACGTAGGTGGATTTCCTGTTAACATAGCAATATCTTATAATGATGGCAGTTCGGAAATTAACGTGTCACTTACCCCAGCAGAATTTGCGGATCACGGCTGGCAAGATACTCACTTGAGCTCGGCCGTGGAGACAATTAATATAACATCAGCAGGAAGCCTATATATCAATGATGATTCTGCTGTGATAAATCTAATCGCCGAAGGGAGTATTGGTTTTCATATAACAGGTGAAACAAATGTCAATGTTTCTATAATTTCGTTTACAAGTAAAAGTGGTAATGTTTCAATATCTTCTGGACGTGCATTAAAAATGGAATCACTTGCAATAAGTGCTGCTAATGGTGCTATTACCATCGATAATGGTGATGTTATTACTGGTGGTGGTATTAATAATATCAATTCCGATACCAACCGCATTCTTGGCGGTACTCTTATTTTTATTGATTAATGCAATTTTGATTTTGCAACTACTCCCAACCCACCTTATGACTCGTTTTATATATACCGACAGCCATCAGGATTTCGACAGGTTTCTGTAAAATTTTTGCCTGAAATGAATAACGAATGTCGAAAAACCTACTGCTTGCAGTATATGATCTTGTGACTATCAATCTATTGTCGAACTGAACTGGAGCCTACTGTTTGAATAAAAAATCAAACATCATCGAAGGAAACTTTGCAATCATTGTTATTGTGGTTTCCATCATTGCACTTTGGCAGCCTGCTGGATTTTTGTGGATTAAACCTCATATTCCCAAACTTCTTGGAATTATCATGTTTGGAATGGGGGTCGCGCTGCGGTTCTCGGATTTTGCCTGCGTTTGGCAGCAAAAACATTTGGTGGGTGTTGCAGTTCTTTTGCAATACACGTGTATGCCAATTCTTGCTGTTGGACTTTCTTCCATCTTGAATTTGCCGAAGGAAATGATGATTGGTATGGTGGTTGTCGGGGCGTGTCCTGGTGGTACTGCGTCAAATGTGATGGCTTACCTAGCAAAGGCAAATGTGGCTCTTTCAGTTTCACTTACATTGTGCTCGACAATTTTGGCACCACTGCTGACGCCAATGATTATCTATTTGGTTCTCTCTCAAAAGGTTGACATTTCATTTTTATCCATGGTTAAATCGATCTTCTGGATTGTATGCTTTCCGTTGTTTGATGGATTGGTATTACGCCATTTTTTTAGTGGAAAACTTGAGCGGATACTGCCTGTTTTTCCCTCTATTTCCATCATTTCGATTACGGCGATTATTGCCTGTGTTGTTGCCTTGAATAAAGCGCTTATTCTTTCCTTTCCTATCGCAATTCTCGTCGCTGTTTTACTTCATAATTCAATCGGATATTTCGTTGGATTTCAAGTGGCACGGTTTTTAAACGCCTCCGTTAAAGATGCAAGAACGATTGCCTTCGAAATTGGCATGCAGAATTCTGGATTAGGTGTAAGTCTCGCCAACCAATTTTTTGGTGCCGCATCGGCATTGCCCGGAGCACTATTTAGTCTGATACACAATCTTACCGGTATTTCTCTGGCAAAATGGTGGGTTTTTAGCAACGGGCAGTCAAATAACACGAAATCTCCCAAAGGTAGAATTTAGCCTGCATTATGCATAAACGTAAATATTCAGTAAAACCCATCATTGCCTGTCGGCGGTTTGTAGTTAAGCGAGTCATCGCTGTTTTGAAACCTTTGCATTCAAGTATGCAGCTAAGACAGCGATGACTCGCTTCCTACAAACGCACATTTTCCAAGGTAACGGGTTTTACTGAATTTTTTCCTATTACGAGATTCCGGGTTCTTTATAACTCTTTTATATGAAGTAAGATACGTGCTCGCAGCAGGAATCGCATGAATTAATCAGGTTAGGCTGCACTTCTCACAAGTTTTCTACTACGCTGTCGTATTTTAAGCGTCTTGACTCGGATTCCGAATTCACTCTGTGTCTCGACACGGTGTCATCCGTCATTCTTTGTCAAAACACTTAACTTTGCATATCAGGGTTTATCGATTCCCTTAAAATAGCCCCATCTTTATTCTCTTATTTTTTTATTATTCTGTATTCAATTTTCATTATTGCGGAGTGAAAACGTTGTAAAAATTAAATTTTTGAAGGTATATTACCGTATCGATCGCGGGATTGTCTGAAAAAATATTGATATTAAAAATGATTTATTTGCCATCTAAATCGAATAATGCAACACTACAGAGATTATTCTCAATAATCATCGTTTTTGTACACCTATTCTGTGTAGAAATTTTTGCAGATAATGAAAAAATAAGGAAGACAGAAGGCTGGTCATTGCTCGTTTATAACGCGATAATGACTGAAGCAGAGATTGAGCGGACACTGGAAAAATTGTCAGACATTGATGACTCATATAAGTTTTCAGCGATTGGCGCAGGTAAAAAACTTTGCAGTTTAACTCGACGTATTGATCTAGAATATGAAGGACACATTGTTGGACATTGGGCAGGTCAGCATCATTTTGAATTGAATAATTTGATTCTTTTACGATGGCTATCATTTCCCTGGGATCATATTTTGGATACCAGCTTTGCAATTGGCGATGGATTGTCTTATGCAACTCGATCTCCTGAATTTGAAGAAAGACTTGATGGCAGAGCCACAAAATTACTGAATTTTATAATTTGGGAAATTTCATTTACCCACCCCAAATCTGAACATTTAAGTTTATTATTTCGGGTCCATCATCGATCTGGAGTATTTGGCATTTTCAGTAATATCAGTGGAGGTTCTAATGCGTTGGGTTTGGGGGTTCGTTATAAGTTTTGATATTCAAATAAATTTATTCAGCCTTAAATCAAATTGTTGATTTAAGACCTAAAAAAATTAATGACTTATCTTTATCATATTTATAGTGATGTTGCTAAAAGATTATTCAGGTTAGTTGTAAGGTTCTCAAATCATGCAGGATTTATTGTGTTGTACAAATTTTTCCTTACGACGTATTATTCAATATTTTAAAAGTGGGTTTTCGTTTCGATTCAAAATTTAGCCTGGGTGGCTGCATGGTGGAGGTGCAACTCTGATATTTTTCTTGTAGGGATTCCCGCGTTCATAGGTTTTATCGATTGAGGTAGCGTGTTTTTTGGTGGCATTTACTGCGAGCTCATCGCATCTATTATTCTCAATGTCATTGGCATGTCCTTTAACCCAGATAAAGTGAACACAATGTGGATTAAGGAGTTCGTCAAGCTGCTCCCAAAGGTCTCGGTTCTGGACAGGTAACTTGCCCGAAGTCTTCCAGCCATTCTTCTTCCAGACTTCAAGCCATCCTTTTTCAAAGCCACCCAGAAGATACTTTGAATCAGTATAAATATCTAGCTTACAGGGCTCTTTAAGGGCCAGGAGCCCCTTAATCAAGGCCATAAGTTCCATTCTATTATTCGTTGTCCATCGAAATCCTTCGGAGAGTTCCTTCCGAACCCCCTTGTAGTTAAGAACAGTGCCGCAACCACCTGCACCAGGGTTACCGCTACAGGCGCCATCAGTGAAAATTACAACCTCTTTTTCGGGAATTCCGGACATTAATGGCGCCGTTTTCGTTATACACGTTTGGTTTGAAATGAGTTTGATATTAGCCTGATTAATTCATGAGATTTCGTCACGAGAGTGCTTAGTTTGGTTCAAATCAATGAGTTATGGAGGTTTGGAGGATGCAGAAATAGTACACTATTTCGAATTCTCCAGTTCTTTATAAGTCCTTTTATATGAAGCAAAATATGTGCTCGTAGTAGAAATCGCGTGAATTAATCAGGTTAGGGCCTTTTGCAAAAGTATACTGCAAGCAGTAAGTTTTTCGACATTCGTTTGTCAATTTAGGCAGTGATTTTACAGAAACCTGTCGAAAACCTGATGGCTTTCGGTATAACTTGACATTCAGGTCGTGCCCTTACAAAAAGTATAACTATTTAATACAAAAAATATTATAGAATTTTTTGTTAATTTATCCAGCCTTAAATGAATTTTAACATGCGGATATAATGTTTTAATAGATTAAACAGAGGTAATGAAATTATTTTCAAAATTGCTTTAGCCTGATTAATTCATGCGGTTTCGTTACGAGAGTGCTTAGCCTACTTTAGATCAATGAGTTATGAATTTCATTTGCGTGCAGAAATAGTGTTGTAAATCCGCCGTGGTTTATAACGCGCCGTGGTGGGTGGAAACTATTTCGAACCCGTTGAACTTTATAACTCGTTGATATTATGTGACATAATGACTCGTAATAGAAAGTTTATGAATAATCCAGGCTAAGTCAATACCTACGAAGAATTAACCTGAGCGATCACCATCGAAATCTAACCCTCATGCGCTCCCAACGCGGTTCGCAAGACCTTTTCGAATGGAGTGTGTATTCAAAACATGAGCGCCTCTGGGAACTCTTGGGCTGACGTAAAAGTAACGCGGTCATTCCTGGCTGCGTACACATTATTCATTCGCCGCGGCGAACGATTTACTAGTTGCCACTCACATTTTGAATACAGACTTTTTTGAACAGGGGCTACTTAATAAGAATTCGTTAAATTCTACGAAAGAGTACGACTTGAATGCCTCCAACTTAAGGGGTTTCGTTGGAGTTCACTGCCACTGATTGGCGGGACTGTGCTGGCAAACGTCCCCAAATACACAGCTGAAGCTGTGAACAAAGACAGATTTTTGCAGCTAATGACGCCTGAAAATATTAAGTTGCGAGGCATTTGGTACGAGCCCGAAAGGTATTATTTTTCACAGCAATTTTTTTTGTCAAGAGAACGATATTTAATCAATTTTTAATTTTTCGTGACCCGTTTGTCAGTTTGGGCGGTATATATATATAGGGCATGGGATAAGAATGCAACGATGGCAGTGGGATGTTGTGATAGCAATCATGTATCACAGCATGCCGTCAGTTGTTTTCCAGTCTGTTGATATTCGCGTCGTACCCTTTTGAAAAGTATAACTATTTAACCTGATTAATTCATACGGTTTCGTTACGAAAGCGCTTAGTTTGCTTTAGATCAACGAATTATGAAGGTTTCGAAGACAAAGGAATAGTAATCTATTTCGAGTTTTTGAGTTCTTCATAAATTGTTTAGATGAAGTGAGATATGTGCTTGCAGTAGAAATCAGATGAAATAATCAGGTTAATACATTATAGAATTTTTTATAAATTTATCGTAAGTATTCGGTAGATACGTCTGTAAACTATTTCTGTACGCAAAGAATACATGTAAGGCAAAAGGAGTGTGTATTCAAAACGTGAGCGCCTCTGGGAGCTCTTGGGCTGACGTAAAAGTAACGCGGTCATTCCTGGCTGCGTACACATTATTCATTTGCCGCTGCGAACTATTTACTATTTGCCACTCACGTTTTGAATACACACTCAGGCAAAAGTGACTTGTCCGTTAGCTGGCGGATGAGAAAAATCGTTTACACAGGTAAGAGCCGAACGGATTGAGATGGCAATTCAACTAAGTGAATTAGCGGAGCGGCAACCCCACGCTACTAACGTCTTTACCAAGTACTTACTAATTCTGAATGCCAACAACGTCGCGAAAGAACTCATCGAAGTTACGATTCGAGAAACCGAGCGCATAGCAACTTTTCATACCCAGTTCGAGTTTTTGCTTCTCAATGTATGTGAGATTGCTCAATTTCTTTACCTAATGGTGAAGTCAGCTATCCCCCCATCCGAGGCACGCGAGTGCTGGAAATTACCTGAAATGTTTTGTTCAGCCAGTTTTCTAATTTGGCCCTGTCTAATGTTCCAGATGCAACTTCAAGGACGATGGCTTCCTGTTTGTCCACCATGCTTCGAATATGATAACCATTGAGCATTAAGCTTAATATTGGGGATGTTGTTAACTAATCTATTGAAAGTAATTTGGGTTATAATTCTATATTGACGATTAATTCAGCTTAAAAACTGGTTTTCAATCTGAAAAATGAATTCTAACGGTTATCTATTGTCGTTAAATGGATTAATCTTATTCCCAGTTATTTCTTAAAAGACCAATTTTAGCTCAAAAAAATACCATGGGACATCTTAATCCGAAAAAGACATTTTAATACATTATTATGAATAAGTTAACTAACCTGCATTATGCATAAACTTTCTATTACAAGTCATCATATCACATAATATCAACGAGTTGTGAAGTTATTCGGGTTCGAAATAGTTTCCACCCACCACGGCGCGTTATAAACCACGGCGAATTTACAACACTATTTCTGCACGCGAATAATATTCGTAACTCATTGATTTCACGCAATCTAATAACTTTCATCACAAAACTTTATGCATAATCCAGGCTAACAACGTCTCCAATGAAGAACTATTTTTATCTCCAATCGTGTGGTAATTTTTTTCATTTTGATTTACAGTTACGGAGTTAAAATTTTTGTTTTTTACAAAACTTAGAGCCTCTTGCAAAAGTCTATTTTAGCCGCGTTGTTAACGCATGGTCGTTAGGTTCACCAGATGATTAATTACGTGCATACCAAAAGGTATGTACTGATTTATCATCTGGTGAAGATGACGATCATCCGTCGCAACCCTTTGGGCGACAATCTCTTTTGGCTCACAGTCAATTTTGAAGAGTGGGTATCGCGCCGCGGCGGACACGCAACTCTTCGAAATCACCTGTGCATCCAAAATAGAATGACGCGCGGCCAAATATACTTTTGCAAGAGGCTCCTTAATTAATCACTAATAAAAAACTGTTAACGAAAGGAATTTTCACATGAAAAAAATAAGTATAATATTAATGGCCTTAATCGTCGTTGGAACGACTTTGTTTGCCGGAGAAAAACACGACATGAAACCTTATCAGGGAAGTAAGGCATTCGAGAATTTGAAAAAACTGGTGGGTACCTGGACTGGAATTATGGAAATGAGAGAAGAAAAAATGGATTTTAACGTTTCCTATCAGGTCATTGCCGGAGGAAGTGCGATTCTTGAAACGTCTTTTCCAGGCACGCCGAAAGAGATGGTGAGCCTTTATCATGAGGATGATGGAAAAGTGGTTATGACTCATTACTGCATGTTTGGGAACCAACCTGAAATGAAATTGATTGAATCGACTGACAAGATGTTTAAATTCGATTTCACTGGCGGAGCCAATATTGATCCCGATAAAAGTATGTATATGAGTAGTGTGGTGTTCAATTTTACGGGGGAAAACGAAATGACCCAGGCATGGGGAATGACCAGTGAAGGAAAAGAGGAAAATAAAAATGCCCTCGCTCTTAAGAGAAGCAAATAAGGGGCATCTTTGGCCCGCATTTCTCACAGGAAGTCGTCACGAAACGTCGTGTCATGTTGTAGTTGTCGAAGATGGGATAGACAAATTCTAGAGACATACTCAACAGTATGTCAAGGACAGTTGACAGAGCATCTTTGATAAATGCTACCTGAGACGATGTTGCAGTAAGTTTCCTGCGAGAATTGCGGGCTATAGTCACACCATCATGAATTATTCGCAGCCGAATATTAAGCCTTGCCAACATTAAATGTAGTAGTGAATTCCAAGGGGCGTACCCCTTCGGATGGTTATTACATCTCTGCAAAGGGATATTATCCGCTAAAGCCACTTTTTGCTATAGCGTCAAAATTATAAAAATTGATAGATATAATTTAATTATAGCCTCAAAGCTGAGTTAATCTGTGTCTATGTAAAGTTAAAATGAATCTATAATTCACCAGGTTTTGGTGCTTCAATTTTGTCATTTTGAGGCTGAGCTCTTTCAATGTTAAGATTTTAGGTCGGAATTTAGCCTCAACATCATTTTGACGCTATAGACTTTTTGATATTAAATAAATAATTTAATAGTATAGGAATTTGTATTCTAAGTTGTTGCAAATTTGTTGGTCCTAAATTTCCAAGATATCTTGAATAAGGAGCATGTCCCGTTTGTAGTTCCGTCTTCAGGCGGAAGTTTTAGGAGAGCTTCAGCGATCCTGGGTTGAGATATCCTCGCTGAAGCGTCGTTAAGACTTCCGCCTAAAGACGGGACTACAAACCTTACCCTGTCCGGGTTTTGATTGCGTTGATTTGATTGTATAAGCACTTGTATTCTTATTGGTGAGGTTGCAAAGGGAATACATTGACATACATAAGCCAAATAAACAGAGCTACTTGCAAAAGTCTATTTGGACTGCATCGTTTACGCTTATGAGGCAGATTCATCAAGCGATAAATAAACGGTCTGTACACACTAATCGCTTGATGAAGGTGCCACTTATCCGCCGTTCTGCAGTCAATCCGGCAGGAGGCATCAATTTCTTTTGACGCACACTATGGATACGAGACGCGCACAGCATCGAAGACAATGCTTCAAAAATGCCCGTGTATCTCTCCGAGCTGTAGGCTCTACGAGTCGGAAGCCAAATTAGAATGAAGTGCGGTCGAAGATATTTTTGCAAGTGGCGCTACAGTTAATAATTTTAATAAAGAACCTCTTGCAAAAGTATTTTTTGCAGGAGGCTCAAGAAACGTCACTTTTCAAAATTGACTGATTCAGATAACTCACTGATACCTCATTTAATCGATCAAGATTCAGAATCTCTGATCTTGCGACCCCATAGGAAAAGAAAAATGCTGGAATGGTCAGCGGTTCTTGGGGCTGCGGATGTGGATTATGAATTGGCTAAGGTGGATGGTCAATGGCTCATCACTGTTATTGGTGAAAAGCAGTTGATCGCGATGAACCAATTATGTGAATATGAGCATGAATGTAGATACTGGCCCCCGAAAATAACACTGGATTGTGCAGGCGATGATGGGGTAGATAATTCCAGCCTTTATGCAGGGATTTTATTATTATGCTTTTTTCTGATCACCGGCCCCTATGATTCAGATGTTAATTGGTTTTATCTGGGACGGGGTGATGTTGAGAAAATGAAATCGGGTGAGCTATGGCGTGCTATAACCGCTTTAACCTTGCATTCAGACGTTTCACATATCATTGGAAATATCATTGGCTGCATTTTCCTATGTGGAGCTGTTTGCCAGTATCTTGGCAGTGGTGTTGGTTGGTTGTTGATTTTACTTAGTGGTTCGGTAGCCAATCTCTTGAATACAATAATTCATCACCCACCATACTTGTATGTTGGCGCATCAACCGCAATCTTTGCCGCAATCGGAATTTTGGGATTATTCCAGACCATACGATTGTATCGGCATGTTTACACTAATAAGCGTTATTTACCACTATTAGCGGTAATCGCTATTTTTTCAGTGATGGGGACAGGGCCAAAAGCGGATATCATGGGACATTTTATGGGCGCGATTTGTGGTATTTTCTTTGGGTTTTTTAGTTATTTTTTAAGAAAGTATCGGGAACATAGATTAATCCAGGTTTGCTGTCTGAATGGTGTCATTGTTATTGTTTTTCTTTCGTGGGTATTCGCATGTCATGAATATTGGCCCTGATATTTCTATTGAAATACTGGCTTTTGGGTAGTCTTGTCCAGAATAAAGCAATAATGCAGGCGTGCTCTCTGTCCTGAGTAAATCTTAAATGAATTATATCATGGGAAATAAAGTTTTAAGGTTTTTGGTGATTACACCTTTTTTCTTTGCAAAGAGATGTAATCCATTAAGGCCACTTTTTGATATCAAATAAATGATGTAAGAACTATAAAATTGTAAGTATTTGGTAAGGACGTCTATAATTTTTTTCTGTAGGCAAAGAATACATGTGAGGCATGAGTAACTTGGCCATTCCTGGCTGAGAAAAATCTTTTACACAGGCAACAGTGCCCGTACGATTAATGTCTTTACCGAATACTTACATAAATTAATAGATTTATTTTTATCTTCTTTAATATAAAACAGTTATAAAATTAAAAGGGTACGACTCCGAATAGACTGCTAGATAGTGCTTGACCGAAAAGTCGTGATTTAGATAAGCTCGGCGGACTTAACGTGACCGCTTTTTGGTTCTTCTTTTGGCTTCTTCAATCTGTGACCTGGTTTGGATAGGATTTCAATGTAAAATGACTCCAGCTTATTCGCTTCGGCTTCATCAATGTATTTCGTGATTTCTGCCAAATGAATCACCGTCGGCTCTTCGGCAACTGGGCCGAATTTGCAGTCGAAATCCCAGAAATCCACGCCTTTAGGTAATTCTTTTCTACGCTCTCTTTTTATATACTTCCTGATCTCGAACTTTATCGATTCTACCAGCCTGGCAACTTTGATTTTCTCGTGAGTCAATCTGAACGTTTTTTTCATTTTTTTCCTTAAAATAATTTTGCGTAATTCAATTCGGATCTGTCACAATTCTAACCCACGAACCCATATATACTGCAAGCAGTAAGTTTTTCGACATTCGTTTTTCAATTTAGGCAGTGATTTTACAGAAACCTGTCGAAAACCTGATGGCTTTCGGTATATTACAGAGAGAGCCTAGGGCAAACCTCCAAACTGAAGTTTTCTACTCAATTTTTTGTGCTTCATGCTTCTGTTTTATGTATTTAAGTTATTTAATTAGAGTAAGATATGAAAAAAAACTTCAAATTAGAGATGTGACCCTGAGGGCCCTCTTATTGCGATCCATTTCGATGAGGTAAGGTGCCACAAAACCGATATAAGTGGACTTAAATTTTTCTGGCAGGTTTTTCCAACCCGTGATGCTTTTCCGGCAATTTTGAGATCCGCAACAACAGTTTTTTGGAAAATATTCGATACTATAATTTCTCATTGCATAATCAAAAGTAACTTCATCATCTATTTCAATTGATTTCATTGCTACGAAATCATGTGCACCAGCCGCATTGAGCTTTATTCCACAATTGGGATTACATGAGTGATTAACCTTGGAGATTAATCCGCCATGCAATGCATGCCGAAATTCTCCCATTTGAGAGGCATGCGAATGATTCTTCTCTACATTCTCTTCCTGAAGCGAGCCAATCATTACAATGTCATTCCGATAAAATCGTTTTGTTGCGAAAATTCCCTCACCTTTTTCGGTTGATTCAAACAATTCGTATCCATTTTCGGCTGATTCTAACAATTCGCATCCATTATTTTTTTTCATATAGTTTATCCAGTTTTATTATTGTAGGCTTCAATGCCGTGAAATTAATACACATGTGTGTATTGATTTAAATCGAGGTGCTATTTGACCTAACATCAAAAATAAACAACGGACCTATTGATGTCGAACACTAAATGACTCTCGCGAAATCGCGACCAAGTCCTATCTGATTTGCTCCATGGTCGCGTTAAGTCCCGAATCACCAAAGGGCTCCACCAGGGACAATCTCCCCCAAGTCTTTTTTGAGCTTAGAAATCTTATCCTTAAACGATCTACGCATCATATAATTAAGAAATGTAGCCGCAAACAAGAACAATATAAAAGGCAGTCAGATTGATGGCTTTGTATACGCCCGACATGGGCGCTGATCTAATGGGGTGAAAGTCCCCTGTAGGAGTGTTTAATTGAAAGTACATTACATCAACTACTAGCTTCGGTCAAGCCGGGCAAGGGCGTCGCTATGAAGCGAGGTCCGGAGGACCCGAGCAAAGCGAGAGAGCCTCGAGTCTACTGACGGGAGTGAACGAAGTAAACGGCAATCCGGAGGCAAACTTGTGAGCCGACGAACAGAAACCTCATATTGTTCCCTGTCACTTTCTGCCTCCGTATTCTCACGTCTTTTTGCATTTTTGAAAGTGCAGAAATCGATAGAAAATTTCCCAGAGTTAAATTTGATCGCATATCTGGGTAGGGCGTGAGATTTGACAGTACGGTTCTGGGAGGGAGGGGGTGGGGTGCAACTGGCGCGAAGGCATCGGAAGCCCCCTTCCTACTAGACACCCTGATGGCCCTTCGGTGGGGGGCTGTTGAAGTATTGGTTTGGGGTTTTCGATGAAAAATCCAATCGCAGCATCGGGCAAATACTTGAACCTCAACCTAAGAATTTCAAAGATCCTGTAATCTACACTTTTGGAGACAGGGTTGAGCCTGGTGTTGAGGTTTGCGTAAAAGCCATTGAAGACGTCTCGGATCCAAAGCAGATTGATAGTCCGTTTGTTGATTTTTGCTTGATTAAAAACCGTAATGCGGGTCGTCTGCGATTGGCTGGATGTGATGCAGCGTTGACGAAAAAAAAAATTTTTTCCTATAATTCCTTTGCAACGCCTTGATGACCGGTTAGTTTCTATAATTGCGTCCGAATGGACTTGAAATTCAAAACGATCAATTCGTGCTCATCCTATATCCAGTACTCATTTGAACTATCAAAAGAGCGACTATCAAGGCCTCCGATTCTCGGTCTTGGTTAATATAAAACGAAACTTGGTTTCAGGTGTCAGGTGTCAGGTTTCAGAAGATTGAAGATCATTAGCACGGGTTTTTGACACTGTACACTGAAACCTGAAACCTAAAAAAACTTTAACATTCAAAGAAGCGACTATCAAGGCCTCCGATTCTCGGTCTTGGTTAATATAAAACGAAACTTGGTTTCAGGTGTCAGGTGTCAGAAGATTGAAGATCATTAGCACGGGTTTTTGACACTGTACACTGAAACCTGACACATAAAAAAACTTTAACATTCAAAGAAGAAAAGCAGGGATTGATTGTGGCCCCCCCCCCCCCCCGTGATTTTGGTTTGGAAACCAGAAACGTATGAAGCATGGATCATTCTGTTATTAATTTCAATAATGTCATGAACGTTCCAAGTGTTGTATCGCGGGACCAAATTCTTGTCTAAGTAATATACCGGATGAGCCGCTGGGAGCCGAGTGAAACGAAACGGCTAAACTGTAATGCAGTTTTAGTGCAGCAGCAACTCCACTTTACCTTTTACCATTTTGGGAAAAACACTACTGTAAACCATGATTGACCAGCAAAAATTGCGACGGCATTCAGAAGAAGGCTGTTGAATTCAAGGGTATTTTAACCGATAAAAGAGGAGAAAGATTCATGTGGTATATCAGTTTTCAGGGAGAGAATGACGGGGATGTGAATAATATTCTTGTCTATCACGACGACGGAAAGTCCCATTCTAATCCAAACCTTCTGCCGACCGGCGGAACAAATCCTGTTTTGAAGGAATTACGTGGCTTTGTTATCGCTGACAATCTTCTTTATGTTGTTAACGCCTATAAAGAATATAGTCAGATTCTTTTGTACCAATCAGTCAAAAAAGGTGGATACACACCTGCCACCGAACCGATCTTTGCCTCAAAGCAAAATATCAACGCTATCGTTCATCCGTTTGACCTTACCTTTGATACTGATGGGAATTGTTACATCTCCAGTCAGGATACAAACGTTGTCACAGCAGTCAAGAGTGCCAATAATCCACTTCCAGCTGCCTCATATCTCACCCAGCAATATCCGCCTCCAGATCATTTTTTGGCGGGCACTTTCGTGGCTTCCTCAGTCGGCGCACTACCCCTTGCACCGGCGCCATCCCCGGCCAATGTGCTGCTCCCGCAGGGACTTGGGGTTAACTTCACCGATTCAACAAAGACGAAGGTCGCACACTCTGTTCGCGGTGTGATATATTATAACGGCTATCTCTATGTGGCGGACGAACCAGCAAATGCGGTGAAGGTCTACGATGGGAAGACAGGCGAAATTTTCGGACAAATCATGGGGAGCAACCTCATCGCACCTGTTCACCTTTTTCTCCATGGAAATGTCATCTATATAGGCAGCACTGGCAACGACAGTGTGGTATGCTATGATCTCGCGAATGGTGCTCCTCTGGGAACTGTCTCACCGACGACGTTTATTGATAATGAGGTAAAACACGTCTCAGGCCTGGCAGTTGATGCCAACGGTTGCTTTTATGCAGCAGAACGGCACGCAAAGAAAATAAAGCAGTTCACTTCGACAGGGAAAAAAGTCGGTGACTTCATTACTAATCTGCCGGATGAACCAGAATTTATTCTTTATGTACCAAAGTTATCATCAATTGAATATAGGGATGCCCTCCAGCCTGATTAATTCATGCGATTTCTACTGCGACTACATATTTTGTATTCGGTGTGACCCTGGATACTCTATGCTTCTCTTTTCTGTATTTATGTTATTTAATTATAGGTAAGATATGAAAAAAACTTCAAATTAGAGGTGTAACTCTGATGGCCCGATGGCCGCGGTCACCAGCCGGAAGAGAATTAATCAAGCTCGACACCGGCCTTGAGTAGACCATATGTTGGCCCGCAGGGTCGTACAATGAAACGTGAGAAGGAGCTGAAAACTGGTAAAGGTCGGGATTTTATCAGGTCAATGGGCATGACCGTGCTCTTCTTCAGGAACTATTTCTTGAAGATTTTTTTCCTGCTGAATAGCCTTTATAAGCTCTTGCTTATTCTTGTTGCCCATAACGATAAAAGAACCTTCTGCTCTTAAAGTGATCTTAACGGGATTTTGTGTTTTATTATGCCAGTACCAGCCGATTGTTCCATCAAACGGAGAGGTGAAAGAGTCCTCAACTTTGTCGGATGTGCCTTTCCTAAAACTCTCAAAATATCCGTTTTTTCCACCTGTTGGCTCTCCATGAAAGTCGTAAAACAGTTCTCCCTGATCAGCGTCCCATGAATAGTGCATATTTGCTCCTTTAATGAGGTAAAACTTGTACTCTGTATCGCTTTTGGCTGGAATATAAATAGTAATTACCTCCCTCCATTCAGGTTTGTCGGGTTCGTCTCCGTTAACAATTCTATTACCGGTATTATTTTCAACAATCACATAGGGTTCGATTGGACCTCCAGACTTTACTTTGGAATCCATTAACATTTTAACGTGTGCGTGGCCATGAGCCTCCTTGCTGAAGGCCAACTCATCCACAAAGGTTTCGTGCATAAATCCGTGCATTTGCATTAAAAATAACATCGCACCGACAATCATAAGACTGAAATTTGCTGCAAAACTGAGCCGTGTAAATGATTTTGCTTTCCGCCAGGGCACCAGCACAAGAAGCATGGCTGACAATGCTATAATTTGACCAATTTCAACACCAACATTGAAGGAAATAATTCTGAGCAGTAACCCGTCTTCTCCCAACGGCAGTTGCTGAAGGCGGGTTGAAAGTCCAAATCCATGTATAAGACCGAAGATGAAAACAAGTACTAAGAGATTTGGGGCTTTGATTCCGAGATATTTCTTGAATCCATCGATATTATCGAAGCCTTTGTAGATGACGGTCAGTGCTATTACTGCGTCAACCAGAAAATAGTTGGCTGTAATTCCCATAAATGTTGCAAAAATCAAGGTAATGCAGTGCCCGATTGTAAAAGCAGTTATAAACTTCACAATATCTTTGAACCGTGTCAAAAAGAACATGACGCCAAATAAGAATAATAAATGATCATAACCAGTCAACATATGGCTGGCTCCAAGCCAAATGTATCGTATATATCCACCATCAAGCATTGACTGTTTATCTGCCCCTGAAATTCCATGAGCATAGAGTGTTGTCGTACTCAAGAGAGCAATAAAGATAGATGTGATTTTCCACATGATACATGTTCCTTTTATTTGCCTGATTAATTCATTCGATTTCTGCCCCCAGAAGCCTCGGAAGCTTTTATATTTTGATAAGTAATTCATAGACTGTATGGTTAGAATTTATGTTCCATGCTGAATCTTCAGTTGCATGTGCTTTCTGGCTAGTCGGATTATATTTAATACAACAAAGGCAATGCATATCAACAAAATACTCTTAAACAAAAGAGCGATTACAACGACCAAAACTGCAAGAATCAATAATTCAAATAACTGCAAGCCTTTTTTTTCAAGTATAAAGTCATGACATAACCAAACAGAAATCAAATAACCTGCGAGCATTAAGGCCAGACCCAAAATCGCAATATGACCTTCTATTTTCGCGCTATTAGATAATACATCCACATTAACACTAATTAGCACACCGACAGCCGTTGCAAATCCGTAAATAAAATAGTGACCATAACCCCAGATAAACGCTTTTTTCTCACTTGCCAATTCTTCTTCGATCGTGTCATTAAAATACAACGACCACATCGAAAATAATATAAGTACAACACTCGCAGCCAATATGACTAAGCCTTTAGAGAAGTGTTCAACAACATTATTAAAAGCATATACCACAGCTAACATGGATTCACCTAAAACGATAATGGTAAGTAAGCCCAAGCGCTCTTCAATATGTTCAAAGTGATATTTTGTATTTCTTCCTTTATCGACAGAATGTTCTGCAATGTATGGGACTAACAATTCAAAAAAGATCAATGCCAAAAATAAATACCAATTTGAAAAATATAAAATGGATAACGACCAAGCTACTTGAATAAGAAATACACCTGAAGCATATCTGATCGCCACTGGGCGTGAGTCAATGTCATCAAAGGCAACCTTTAACCACATAAGGATGTATGGAACTCTCATAGTGACGTATCCCACCATCATGATCAAAAAGTCGCTACCTGAAAAAGCAGGTTTAACACCGACAGCAATGATGATAACTCCTATCATTTGAGCAAATGAAGACAACCTAAACTGAGCATCGTCAGTATCATAACCAGAAGCAAACCATGTATAGGTATTCCATGGCCACCATATAGTGAAAAATATAACAGCGTACATTAAGATCGCGTGTCCAACGTGATGCCAGTCAGATAAGGCATGGTGAAGTTCAGCAGCTAGGCTTGCTATTGCAACGACATAAATTAAATCGTAAAAAAGTTCAAGAGCGGTAGCAGTTCGACGTAGTTCATTAATATCACGAGAAACAAGCGAATTAATAAGTACCGATTTTGGTGGTTTATTTAAATTCATATGACTTAGCCTGATTAATTCATCCGGTTTCTACTGCAAGCATATATTTAACTTCAAATCAATGGCTTATAAAGAACCAGATAACTTAAAATAGTTCACTATTCCTGCATCCTCTGAACCTCCATAAGTCATTGATTTGTTGCGAACTATTCAATTTCGCAACAAACATGAATTAATCAGGTTAGGACCCTGTACTCTGCTTATCAATATATAATGGCTCGAACGATTTGTGTACGCCCGGCATGGGCGTGAGCTTATAGGGTGAAAGTCCCTTGTAGGAGGATCACCGTAATGGTTAAATATATACCAAACGCGATTAGGTTTTAGGCAGGTTTTATGAAAGTTTCTGTTTACAATGAAAAATGAATGTCGAAAAATCTACTGCTTGCGGTATAAAAGTACATTACGTCAACTACTAGCCGACGGCAAGGGCGTGATACCGGGTAGCGGAAAAACGGCAACGCCTGAACTTGACCAGAAAGATCAATCATAGGCTCGGCTATGACATTGAAGTCCGACCGGACTAGATAAGCTCGGCGCTTACTTGCACTAATTTTGTTGGGAATCACTCTGTGCGGACCCGCTTGCAGGGTGGTGTGGGGGCGTGAGTCCCTTGGCTATCCGATTAACTTTCTAGTACGCACCCTGTGAATAGGTCAATTCATAACTGTGTGAATAAACCTCAAAGATTAGGCCGAATGGATCTTCGACGTAGCACATCCTGTAGGGCTTTTTTCCGGGGTAGTATTCGCGGATAGGCATTCTCTGTTTGCCGCCGTGTTCGATAATTTTTGTTACGAGTCCTTCAATGTCTGGATCCTGAACGCAAAAGTGAAAGGTACTCGTCTTCCAGTACTCAAAGTCTTTTGGGGTTTCATTGTTTTTAAATTCAAATATTTCAACGCCAATTTTATCACCCGTAGACATGTGTGCGATTTTGAAAGAATCCCAGCCCTGGCCAAATACATCAATACACATTTGTCCTATTGGCGTGTTTGACTCTTCGGTAATGACGGTGGGTTCCATTATGTGATACCAGCCCATAACTTCACTGTAAAAATTGGCCGCTTTCTCTACATCTGGGACGGAAATCCCGATATGCGAGAACGTTCTTGGGTATGTACTCATATTTATTCCTTGTTTAAAAAGTTAACGTTTAGTACCTTATCAATAGTATTCGTGTATTTTTTGGCAAAAGTTTAATAATTCAGAGCTGGAATCAATATCGTTTCTTTAAGTTTTTGAGCGGTTATAACCAGTTCTTTTCCCAACCTTGTCAAGTAGTATTTGTATGTTT
>JAJFLO010000215.1 GCA_021772675.1 Verrucomicrobiota bacterium
TTGAATATAGCACGTAATATGCTTGTATTCAATTGTTTATGGAATATTTATTTCATTGAAAACACTGCGTTTTCAACTTGACTTTTCCACAATGGCTTAACTTAACGACATTGGGTTCTATCGTCCCTCTGCAAAAGACCATTAATTAGGAAGATAATACAAGTCCAGCTGGTTTATTGATCCCGCTTTTCAAAAGCGGGATCGTCGCCCCTTCCTAATCCGAGAAAAATTCGACACTAAATGCCTTGGATTTTCCCCCTATCAAACATCTTTAGACATGCCTTAAAGGTATCAAAAAGCAATTGAAATATACTGCAAGCAGTAGGTTTTTCGACATTCGTTATTCATTTCAGGCAACAATTTTACAGAAACCTGTCGAAATCCTGATGACTGTCGGTATAGAATACCTTTAGGAACTGTTCATAAATTAGTTGAACATATTCGCGCTCAGGTTTGGTTTATAGTTTTTTTCAGTCCGATTATCCCGCTCACGAGCGGGACGCAGGAATGGCGAGCAATTTCAAGTAATTCGTGATTGAGGATCGTATAACTATATGCCGAAAATGAGATGCGAGATGTATGATTTAATTATGGACAGCTCCTAGCCCGGATTATGCATAAACGTTCTATTACGAGTCATTATATCACATAATATCAATGAGTTATAAAGATTCTTTGGGTTCGAAATAGTTCACTATTTCTGCACGTGAATGATGTTCATAACTCATTGATTTCACGCAATCTAATAACTCTCATCACAAAACTTTATTAATAATCCAGGGCTAGCCCGGATTTCTCACCACAAAGTTTGTGAGAGAACCGAGCTAACTGGAGCTAACGACGTCTATATGTTGCGCAACCTCTTTGCTTTTCAGGAAATATCGCCTGATGATTAAGCTGATAGGACCTGACATGATGTAGATATTAATAGCTGTTGCAGCAACAATACGTGGATTGCTTGAAAAGAATACGAAAAATATAATTAGAAAAAATATCTTTAGTTTATTTTTACGCTTGCTGCCCAACCAATGCCCCATATGTGCATAAGGAATATTACTAATCATTAATATTCCTAAAATTGCAGCGTAAAAAGGAAGAATTTCAGCAATAATTATGTATGATCTAAAATCAGGATGACCATAGAGAATAATTATACTGCATACAGCTGCGGCACCTCCAGGCGACGGCAATCCATGAAACGATTCTCCGGCTTCATTATTCCTAGCTTTCACATTATATAATGCCAGACGAAATGCAGTACACCCGAGATAAATCGCAGAAAAGACCCAAACCAACCGATATGGAAGCCAGGCAAACTGGTTAGTACGTGCCATCACGGCAACAATAACGGCGGGCGCAACCCCAAAGGTTACCATATCAGCCAAAGAATCCATTTCTAATCCGTATTGAGAATGAGCATTCAGTGTTCGAGCCGTCCAGCCATCAAGCATATCAAACATCATGGCACCAATTATGCACCAGGCACTGACTGCTAGAAGTTCTGGTATATTTTCACCCTTTTCAGGGGCAAAGGCATGCAGTGTATATAATATTGCACCAAAGCCACAGAGAGAATTACCTAAAGTCAATGTCGTAGGAATTGCTTTATAACTGTATTTTAATTTCCTTAATAAATCGACGCGCATATTTTTTAATACTCTTTTTCGCTGACCCAATACAGTGATACAGAAGTTCGCAAATAGAATTTGGTATAAGTTAACGCCAAAATCACACATTCTCCACATCAAAGCGCTAACCAACCAGCGGCATAAACTCGAATTAGGATAATTTTAGGTGAGACGATAATTGAATTATTTAGTAGGAAGCCAAATTGACGAGTGTTGTTTCATTTTATAAATGGTCAAAAATAGCTCAGCAATATTTGGCCGATTAAGAATCGGTCAATATATTTTCACCCGGTCTAAGATTTGACAAGTCCACTCACAAGATTAAGACACTCTCAAGATAAATTAATTGACTATATTGATGTTGTGGAAAATCCATCGAGACATCATCAAACCGCGTTATTATTAACAATGCAGCCTTAGTGTACTTTAAAAATGCCAATTACTTAACCCACTATGTCTACTCTCTGATGTAATCGCCAATCTGGAATGCAAATTGGCTTTATATCAATTCTATTTAGAAATCAATAATTATGCGTCGGTCAGAAAATAAATGAAGAATTACGGGTAAGAGATAATCCATAGCCCACCTGAGTTTCCAGGCATGAATACTATCATATTCTAACTAAGTCAGATGCGTTCAGGCTTTAGTAACAAAACCAGAACGAATACAGGCGGCACAAACAACCACTTTTTTTGTGACGCCGCCTTCTTTTATTTTAGCAGATTGGAGATTCGGTTTAAATGTTCTTTTGACATTTTTAACGACGTGCATGCCAATGCCACCTTTTTTCTTCGCCAAACCGCGTCGAGTGATATGTCCACCCGAAACTTTTCTTTTTTTACATACATAACATTCTTTACTCATTTTAATCCTCTTTAATTGGAACCCGACTCAATATTGAATTATTCTCAAAAAAGTGGGTTGGCCGAGGCTCGAACTCGGGACCCACGCCTTAAAAGGGCGTTGCTCTGCCAACTGAGCTACCAACCCGGATTGTTGAGAAATGCTTAAACTATAGGACCATATTAAAATAACAAGTATTAAACTACAATTTTATACGGCATTTTTTACTTTCTTTAAAAAATACTCATGAAAATCCAAATTATCCGATAATTCAGGATGGAATGTTGACGCCAGGTGCCGCGTTTGTTCAATCATCACAATTTCTTCATTATGTGTTGCCAATGATTGAACTGATGGACCAATCGATGCAATCTTAGGAGCACGAATAAAAATACATTCCCGTAGCGAATCATTTAAAAATCCAAACTTAATTTCGGCAATAAAGCTGTCATTTTGATTGCCGTAGGCATTTCGCTGAATCGAAAAATCAATCAATTCCAATGATTTTTGATTTGGATTCTCAACTTTCCCTGCAATGAGAATAGCACCAGCACAAATACCCCAAACTGTATGTAATTTTGCGAAATTTTTAAGATCATCAAAAAACAATTCATTACAAATCTTTAACATTGTTGAACTTTCACCGCCAGGAATAATTAAACCTTGAACATTATTTAAATCCTTAGGATAAATAATACGCCTTGATTCAACTCTCAATTCTGACAGTTTATGTTCATGCAGTTCAAATCCTCCCTGCAGAGCGAGAATACCAATAATCATATCCAATTACCACCCACGATGCTGTAATTTATCTCTTTCGGATAGTGATTCCATTGACAGACTGGGCATTGGCATACCTATTTTCCTAGACACTTCCATCAATTTGTTAGGATCTTTATAATATGTCGTCGCTTCGACAATCGCCTTGGCAAACTTGGAAGGATTAGATGAATTAAAAATTCCAGATCCAACAAAAACTGACTCAGCACCAAGTTGCATCAACATCCCTGCATCAGCGGGTGTAGCCACACCCCCGGCTGCAAAATTCGGAACAGGCAACTTCCCAGTTATCGCAATTTCCTTAATCAGTTCAACCGATGCCTGTAGGCGTTTTGCTTCTGCGTATAATTCACATTCATCAAGTAGTGTCAGCATTTTTAGTTCTCGAATAATCGTGCGCAGGTGCCTGACACCTTCAATGATATTCCCAGTGCCAGCTTCGCCTTTGGTCCGAATCATTGAAGCGCCTTCTGAAATTCGCCTTAAGGCTTCACCAAGATTCGTGGCTCCACAGACAAATGGCGATTTAAATTCCCTCTTATTAATGTGATGCGATTCATCAGCAGGGGTTAAGACTTCACTTTCATCAATGAAATCAATACCTAATTCCTGTAATATTTGTGCTTCAACAAAATGACCAATTCTGACTTTTGCCATCACAGGTATCGATACAGCTTCCTTAATTTCCAATATCATTTGAGGATCGCTCATACGAGCTACACCGCCATCCCGACGTATGTCAGATGGTATTTTTTCTAAAGCCATGACCGAGCATGCACCAGCATCTTCAGCAATCTTTGCCTGATCTTTATTGGTGACATCCATAATGACTCCACCACATAGCATACGAGAAAGGCCGATATTTAGTTTAGACTGATTTTCATTCATAAAATTATTCCTTCATGTTGGAATCCAATTATACCATTAAAATACTCATTTTATATGAATAAATTACTAAGATTGACATGTAATTACAATGCGTCAATGGCAACATCGACTATGTAAAGAATTTTTCAGATTTAATTAGAGCTCCCCCTCTGGAACCTGTACTTGACCTCAGTGTTATTAACACGCACTGAACAATGTTGTTTTAAGGGGGACGAAGCAACGCAATTAAGGTAGTGAATCCGAACAAACCCTTAACTTAAACCTAAATTCGTGAAGAATGTTCCACATACGAATACAACTATTTGGTCACAAAGATATTGTACTAAAGATTCAACATATCTATTGCCTCATAATTCCTACAACATTCTCTAACTCAAAAAGTTATGTTGATTCATCAAAAATACTTCACGGATTTAGGTTAAAATGAAAATCGCTATTGATTAAATAACCGTTTTACTTTGTCTAAAAATGAATTTACTCGAGGATGGACACCAGTATCTAATGTTTCTGAAAATTCTTTTAATTTTTCCCGTTGAGCTTTGTTCAATTTTTGTGGAATTTCTATCGCAATTCGTACATGCTGATCCCCCCGTCCCTGACCGCGAAGGGATGGCACTCCTTTTCCTTTTAATCTAAAAATTGTTCCATTTTGAGTACCTGCCTGAATTTTGAGATTGGCTGATCCGGAAATCGTCGGTACTTTTATGGGTCCTCCTAAAGTTGCTGTTGGGAAATCAATTGGTACCTCAATAAGAATATCATCACCGTCACGAGTTAAAAATTCATGTTCTCCGACGTGAAGAACGACATAAAGATCTCCGGGACCTCCTCCTCGACCACCGGGCTCCCCTTCACCAGAAACACGAAGGCGTGACCCCGTTTCAACTCCTGCAGGGATTCTAATCTGAATTGACTTATTTTTGTTTACCCGACCGGCGCCACGGCATTTCGTGCATGGTTTTTCGATTATTTCACCTGTTGCACCACAATGTTGACACGGTTGCCGAACGCTAAAAAAACCTTGTGTAATCGTCATTTGCCCTGTTCCACCACATGTCGCACATCTGCGTTTCCCTGAACCGGCCTCAACGCACTCTCCTTTGCAACGATCACAAACATCTGCTTTCTGAATATCAACTTTTTTATCAGCGCCATATACAGCATCTTCAAACGCGATTTCCAAATCATAGCGTAAATCAGCACCAGATTGGGGACCCGTTCGACTTTGACGTCTTCCACCTCCAAAAAATTCATCAAATATACTACCACCGGAACCACCGCTGCCGCCGAAGACCTGACTAAAAAGGTCAAAAGCATCAAAACTTCCCGCACCGCCCCCACCTGCTCCGCCATGGCCTTTACGGACATAAGACTCATGACCAACCTGATCGTAAACGGATCGTTTTGACGAGTCACTCAAGACTTCATAAGCCTGTGAGATTTCCTTAAACTTATTTTCTGCTTCGGTATTGTCCGGGTTTTTATCAGGATGATATTTAAGTGCTTGCTTTCGATAAGCTTTTTTTAACTCATCACCACTTACATTTTTTTGAACACCTAACAATTCGTAATAATCTGTAGCCATTTAATATACTTTCATCTCTTTAATCCCATTAGTGGGTTTTATTCTTCGACACTTCCGCCAAGTCCAATCATTTTTCATTAAGAGCCATACCCCGCTGCATGCGGAGGATCTGCTGATTCAATAATAGATATTCCAATCACCATTTATAACTATTCTTCAGATTTTGTGCCACTGCTGACAACTACGGAAGCTGGTCGTAAAAGACGATCGCCAATTTTGTAACCCATCTTCCATTCTCTTACAATATGTTCTTCCTCTACATCGGCAGCAGATTCAGTAGATATTGCTTCATGAACTTTCGGGTCAAACTTTTTCCCGACCGTTTCAATCGATTCTATATTCAAATTATCAAAACAGCGGTCAAATTCTGTCAAAATCATATTCATCCCCTGTTTTAAAGTGGCTAAATCGTCCGATGTATTCGCAGCCGCCATTGCCATTTGAAATTGATCCTTCACCGGTAGTATTTCTTCAATTGTACCAATTTTGGTTAGCGTTCTTAATTCACTCATTTCACGCTGCATGCGTTTCCTATAATTGTCAAATTCCGCACGAAGACGAATGAGCTTGTCGTTACCTTCGCCAATTTCAGCTTCAAGGTCTTTTATTATATCCTTCTGACTCTTTTTTCGCATACTCGTTTTTTTTACTTTAGAATTTTTCTTTTTATCCGTTTTCTCAATTTCATTTTGAGAGACTTCATCAGCCTGCTTTTCATCCAATTCCGCATCACTATTTTTCATAATATAACCTCAAATTTAATTATATATTTTATATCGTTGATCAATGAACTAGAGGTAACATTAAACGCACGAAAAAAGCAAAATTAGTTTATGTTCACACTAAGTTCAACATCAAAATGCAACTAATTAAAAACTTGAATCGGATTCGCCCCTTATTCATCATACTTTTAGAATGGCTTAGCCTGATTAATTCACGCGATTAGTCGCGAGAGCACTTAACTCGCTCATAATAAGGCGATTAGTGAAGAATTCACGGTGAAAGTGAATTTACATTCACTAAGATGCGAAGTCGAACTAAACGTATTATTTGAGCAGATATTAGAGTTCATAGCAGAATGCTGGTGAATTATTCAGGTTAGGTATCCGGTTTTGCTATTTCTATCTCTCCTTGAAAAAAATTTGTTCATCCGTAATCATGGCAATTTCAATGCCTGCGAATTTTATCTATTTTTTCCATCTATTTCCGCAACTTGCACCTCAATTTATTCGAATCCGATCTTTCATGTTATGGAGAACTACAGATCGGGGACTGTTTATTTTGTCGTACAAAATTGAGATCAAAACTACAAACCTGAAGACCATCAAATTTTAAAATTCGAGTGATTCCAGGTAAAATGATGTATCGTATCCGTACACCAATTGGGTCTAAATCACAATGCCAACTTGAAATATTCTAATTCATCACACTATAAAATTCTGGACAACCGCTACATATCAAACTAATGTTCCGATAGCGTTGTCGGTCCATATTATTTTCAAGGAAAATTTAAAAAGTGAATTAAGAGTTGTAGCTACCTCATGCCAAACCAATTATTATTTGTTGATGATGAAGACGATTTGGAACTATTGATCCGTCAACTATTCCGACGACAAGTTAAAAATAATGAAATCACACTCACTTTCGCACAAAATGGTCAGGAAGCCTTAAATATTATTGATAATAATCCAGAAATTGAAGTTGTATTCAGTGATATTAACATGCCGGAAATGGATGGTTTGACCATGCTTGAGATATTATGTGAAAACAATAAAATCCTGCAAACTGTTATAATGTCTGCTTACGGTGACATGCAAAATATCAGAACAGCAATGAATCGTGGCGCATTCGATTTCCTTACCAAACCAATCAACTTCGAAGACTTAAATGCGACATTAAATAAATCGTTGAAATATGTCAACAAACTCAAGGAAGGTCTTGAAGCTCAGAAAAAAGCCCTGGAGCTTGATGTTCACAACAAGTTTATGAGAAACGTTTTTGGCAGATATATGACAGATGATGTCGTTAATAACCTTCTCGATTCACCTGAAGGTCTGGACTTAGGTGGAAAAAAGCAAACCGTCACTATTATGATGAGTGATCTGCGCGGATTCACTTCACTAAGTGAACGCTATTCGGCTGATGAAATTATTTCACACTTAAACAGTTACCTCGAAGCCATGATCAATGTTATCATGAGCCATCAGGGAACTATTATAGAGATCATTGGCGATGGCATCTTTGTCGTCTTCGGTGCTCCTGTGTATTATTCAGATCACGCATACAGAGCTATGTCATGTGCTATTGACATGCAGATAAGTGTAAAGGCATTTAATGAAAAAAATGCTATCAATAGTTTTCCAAATGTTGAAATGGGAATTGGCTTAAATACTGGGGAAGTTGTCGTGGGTAACATCGGTTCATTAAAACGTGCGAAGTATGGCGTTGTTGGAAGCCACGTCAATTTAGCAGCACGCATTGAATCATTTACAGTGGGGAATCAAATATTCATCTCGGCAGATACCTACAATCAGGTTAAAGATTCCGCCGTCGTAAAATCGAGTTCGACCGTACAGCTTAAAGGAATCAAAGATTCAGTAACAATTTACGAAATATCTGGATTAAAAAATAACCCTAATAAGCATATTCCTGAGAATAACCAAACTCTGACGAAACTCAGCAAATCATTGCCCATTTTATTTTCTGTAATTGAAGATAAGAATATCAGTGAACCGATTCATCATGGTGAAATCTCTAAGCTTTCAGAAAAATCAGCGGAAATCACATCATCTAAAACGATTCCACCACTATCAAATGTGAAAATTAGATTTAACACACCTGAAAATAGCATCAATAATATTGAATTATATGGTAAAGTTCTTTCGTCACAGGAAAACGATCCAGCTACATTGATGATCAAATTCACTTCAGTTCCACCGGAAGCCGCTCAATTTTTGAGTAACTATGTTTCAAGCCATTCACAATCGTAATTATTCTCCTACTATTACTCTTACCTGAATCCGTGACGATAGGTTCAAGACGAAATAACTATTAGTACCTTATCAATAATATTCGTGTATTTTTTGGCAAGAGTTTAATAATTCAGAGCTGGAATCAATATGGTTTCTTTAAGTTTTTGAGCGGTTATAACCAGTTCTTTTCCCAACTTT
>JAJFLO010000216.1 GCA_021772675.1 Verrucomicrobiota bacterium
AAAGTTGGGAAAAGAACTGGTTATAACCGCTCAAAAACTTAAAGAAACCATATTGATTCCAGCTCTGAATTATTAAACTCTTGCCAAAAAATACACGAATATTATTGATAAGGTACTAATAGTTATTTCGTCTTGAACCTACCGTCACGGATTCAGGTTATATTTATCCTGAGTACGCCACGGGCAGGATCGACATTACTCCGAGTGATGCTGGGAGGTCATTCGCACCTGGTTGCACCGCCGGAGTTATTTTTGTTGCCCTATGATACCATGGGTAAACGCGCGTCTAGCCTTCAGCTGAACGATACCGCCTTTCTTAAGGAGGGGTTAATCGAAGCCGTAAGAAATTTGGAGGGTATCTCCATTCAGGAAGCTGTAAGGTGTGTGGAGGAATGGGAAAACGAAAAACTCACGGTAGCGGAGACGTCTCAATGGCTGTTGCGTAAAACTAAAGGTCGTTATCTTGTCGACAAATGCCCGATGTATGCCATGGATAAACGCATTTTAGAACGAGCAGAGTGTTTTGCGCCAAAACCGTTCTATATTCACTTAATCCGGCACCCTCTTGCGGTGGCTGCATCCTATGTCAAGAATCGTTTTCACAAAATATTAGGCCACGATGACCCGTGGGCAAAATCCGATGTCCTATGGCAGGAAAGCAATACCAATATCCATTATTTTTTAGGCCAAATTCCGACAGAGCAGCACATGATGTTTCGCTATGAAGAGTTGGTAAAAGAACCAGAAAAGATTTTGAAATCCTTCTGTTTTCATATGGGACTGTAGTTTGAAAAGCAGATGCTCGACCCATATGAAGGGGATCGGATGCTAGGAGGTTTACATGACGGCGTGTCGTTGCCTATAGGGGACCCGAATTTTTTCAACCACGACCGAATCGAGTCTGGGTTGGGCGATGCATGGAAAGAGCAAATGGACAAGGTAAATAAATTGAGTACGGTTACTCGTGAGTTGGCCAGCGACTACGGATATCGTCTCGGTGAGCCCGAACGTTACGAATTAGCTCCTGCTCAAAAGACCTTTTTGAATCGATATAGTGACGATCCGGTGTGGCATATTGTGCAGCATTATACGCTTACGCCAGAGCACGATCTGAAAGTGGATAGATTGAAAAAAAGCCTGCAAAGAATCGTTCAAAAACATCCGGTTTTAAGGCATCGTTTTATCTTGATTAACGGGACATGGGAACAAGAAGAGATGGAAAATGTCGGGATTGAAATACTACATGAAAAATTAAGGGAGCCGGATTCAAAAACAAGGCGTAAAGGAATTAAAGAAATAGAAAAACAATTGAATGAGCAGTTGGATGTAGAACTGGGAAAACTTGTGGCCTGTGCATTCGCTTCATTAGGGGAAGGAAGACACCACCTAATTCTGGTGATCCATCATTTAGTCTCAGACGGAGTTAGCTGTGGTCAAATATTCAAAGAACTTTTCAAAAACTATCATGCTTTAGATGAGGAAAAAATAGAAGAAGACCGGCGATATTAGGCCTATGTGGAAACGCTTCAGGAGTTGGAGCAGGGGCCGGAGATGGAAGCAAGCGGATCCTTTTGGAGTGAGCATTTAGGTGGAGAACCCCTGCAATGCCCACTTGACTATCGGGGGAAAGTGAACTCGATCGCGTCAGAAAAGGAATTTCGAGTGCACTACAAGCCCGGAGATTTAGGACTTGTATCTCTCAAAAAGAAGGGCCAGTTCTTCGATTATTTAGCGCTAAGTCTGTATTTTTATTTAACCGAATGGACAGGGAACCAAGCACCGATTATCAGTCACCGTTTACATCGTCGAGATATCGGTTTAAATGGAACTTATCATGATGCGGTGGGTTGGTTCGCCGGTGATATTCCATTTCGTTTTATTCCGCGTGTGAAAGAGTCTATATCAAGTCAGGTGAACGCGTTTCGGCAGACATTTCACAGTATTCCCTTAAGAGGTGTAACCTATGAAATGCTGATGAATCAAAATAAGGTGCCGGATATACATAAGATTTGTCCAATTCGTTTAAATTATCAACGTATGGATCTATTGTATCCCACATTGGTGAAAACAAATGCCTATCCCTATGAGTCACCTAACCATGATTGAGGCTATATACTCGATCTGATTGTTCGACTAAAGAAAGAGGAGGTGGAAGTGATCGTGAGGTATTCGAAAAACCTGCATAAGCTTTCTACCATCAAAAGTCTAATTTCAAAATGGATCAAGAAAACTCAATTATGGATCAAAAATGAAAATAAAAAACACCCTCGGATGAGACGATATAAAGGAATCTTCAGTCTTGTATGGCAGGTTCCACCGACTACGCTTTCTTTCTTGTTTTATCGCATAACGAGACGTGGAATAAGATGCTTGGTGCGTTTGATCACGAACCCAAAAAACGCGAATAACAAAGATATCAGCTGGGCCACCGTATCCGAGGTTTTAAAGGGTCGGTTTGGACTTCCTTATACTATGGTGACAGGGCCTCGCTGGAATTGTCATGCAGTGCTCGGAGTAGCCGGTCCCTTGAGGGTTAGCTCAAGTATCGAAGTGGACATTGAAACAGCGAATCAATCGGCTAGCGAATGGACGCTGGTATTTTACGATCAGCACACGGAGACACGATCTTTCCTAAGTTCAAGGGATTTTGAATCTGACAAAAAATCAAAAGAAATACAAGTGAAACCAGGCATTTATGTGCTCATTTTACGGTATTATCATTGTCATGAAGAGAGCAGGTTGCCAGCGATAAAAGTGGACGGGGTCGAGCAAGTACCAGCAAGAAACAATAGTGATGAGTGGCAGGCTTATCAGGCAGTCCTGGAAAAATACCGAAATTATCGGGGATGGTTTTATTATGCGCTTCATTATTATGTGTTTAATCTTTTACAATGGCAGTCCGGCTTATCGGCATCTTTCGTTCGCAAAGAGTTCCTGCCTGTAGGGAACCCCGAGACCTATTTTCTTTATGGAATAGCCCGAAAAGGGGAGCATCTGGTCGTTGACCTTAATCCGGGAATACTTGATAAAGTGTGTGTCTATATTACGTTTGATAATAAACACAGCTTTCCGGTATTCTGGGAGGAAATAACCAGTGAGAAATACGAAAGCCAAGTCGTCCCTTGTGACGGTTATTACCTGATAAGGTTGCACCAGAAGGAGAACGGTGATTGCCAGGAGTTGCACCAACTGGTCCGTTGTAACGTTTTATCTTAGTTAGACACAATACTAGATAAGCTCGGCGTAAGTCCTTCGGGTGTGCATTGTCTGTACTGGATGGAGTTATGTCTTTGGAGGATCAAGGCGTACTGAGGTACTCCCCGATCTTCTAAGGATGCAAATCCGCCTGTACAGACAACCCAAAGGGCG
>JAJFLO010000217.1 GCA_021772675.1 Verrucomicrobiota bacterium
AATCGGATAGCCAAGGGGCTCACGCCCCCCAGCTTCCACACCACCCTGCAAGCGGGTCCGCACAGGGCGGTTCCCAGTCAGGTTTGACAAACGAGTCAGCGCCAAGAGTTGACTAGTCCGGTCGGACGTCAAAGGCCACTCTTGAGCCGAACAAGGTCTTGTTGACCAGGTTCAGGCGTTGCCGTTCTCCTGCAATACGGTATCACTCCCTTCACTACGTTCGGGCTCTTTCGCGATGCTCAGGTCATCATGTCCGGCCCATTACAGGCCGGCGCGACTACTATGCCGTCTGCTGAGTTGCCTACGGCTGTCTTCGCTGCGCGACGGCTCTCCAATCCCATCTCGGGTCGTTACCTTCCCGATAGTCCTTTATGGTGGACAGGATACCAGATCTCCCCGAATACTAGCAATTATGGGTGATTCATTTTTAAGCATTAGATTCGACAAATTTGCATTAATAATTCGTACAGTTTGTTATGGATGTCGTTATTTTGGAGTTATAGCTTCAGCTTGTTATTTATTTTTTGAAGGACTTAAATAAGCAGGCTGAAGCTTGAACTCCAAAATAACGGCAATTCAACCCCAAATAAATTAATTGTGCTCTTAAATGAATTTCACCCATAATTGCTGCCCGGATACGGACGTGAACTTTCTCTGCACAACCGCCTCATTTACCGTATTCCCTGGATCCGCAACAGGCTTCGTGATGAATGTTGATTGCGCTTTGCTTCACCCTTTGGGCGACCTACCGGTCGTCTGTCTCGCTCCGCTCGGCGGTGCTCACTTGCCACGGGGACTCGGCCTTAATATTCGGTTGCCATTACGTTACACTCCATTGCTTCACATCCGTGGAGCCCGTCTCACTGCGTTCGGCTCTGTTCGTCGGCTCGCAGATTTGCCTAGGGCTTCGTTGCCGTTCCCTCCGGTCACTGCCACCACTTCGGGTGGCCCGTCTTCGCTCCGCTTCGGCTCAGCCCCCACCTCACGGTGATGCCCTTGCCGTCGGCTAGTAGTTGACGTAATGTACTTTTATATTTAACATTATGGTGATCCTCCTACAAGGGACTTTCACCCTATAAGATCACGCCCATGCCGGGCGTACACAAAATGATTCACACTAATCTCTATTCCGCTGCGCTCCATATAGATAGATGATCATAAACGTTAGGTAAGTATGACCATGATTGAAATTAAACGTCCACAAGAGCTGGCGCGTATACGCCGCCTTGCCCTGGCTGCACAAGGTTTGCTGCACACTCAGCCCTATGGGCGTGGTTTGGCGGGGGCGCGGAAAGCGATTAACCACATAGGTTATGTGCAGATCGACACCATATCGGTGGTAGAACGAGCACACCATCATGTTTTTCACTCTAGAGTGCCTAAGTTCAAGCCAGCCATGACAAATCAAATGTTGCTCGATGGAGACATTTTTGAGTATTGGGCACATGCGGCAGCGTTTCTACCTATCGCCGATTTTCGCTTCTCCTTACCCTACAAACACGCCATCAAAAACGGCCAAACCCATTGGTGTAGAACTCGTGATAAGAAGCTCATGGGTGAATTGTTGGCACGCATACGTTCAGATGGTCCGATACGATCCCGAGATGTAAAAACTAACACCACAAAACGAGCAGGCTGGTGGGACTGGAAGCCTGCCAAAAAGGCACTCGAACAGATGTATATGGAAGGCGACCTAATGGTCAGTGATCGCGAAGGTTTCCAAAAAACATATGATCTAACCGAACGGGTACTGCCATCTCACGTAAATTCACAAATGCCCAGTATGGAAGAATTTGCGACGCACATTGTAGATCAACAGTTGCGCTGCCATGGGTTTGCTTCACTAAAAGGGCTGACCTACCAGCGCAGAAATGCGGAACTACGCAATACTGTGAAAGCCCTGGTAAACGAAAGGTTGGCGCAGCGCACTTTAGAACAAGTACAAGTGAGCAGTGGCGAAGTGTTTATATTGGAAACGGGTGCGTTCGAACGCCCCCTTCCCCGGTTGAACAACCGCATGTTGATTCTTTCGCCATTCGACAACAGTGTTATTCAGCGCGAACGGCTCAAAACACTGTTTCAATACGACTATCAGTTAGAATGTTATGTACCCGCAGCCAAACGTCAGTATGGCTACTTTTGCCTACCGCTACTTTATCGCGATGAATTTACAGGGCGGATGGATTGTAAAACCCATCGAAAAATCGGCCATTTTGAGATCAAATCACTACATTTGGAACAACACAATTTTAATGAAAATTTAGTCATTACTGCATTCGTAGACGCCATCACACAATTCTGTCATTTTCAAAAATGTGACTCAGTGTCTTTGACTAAAGTCCACCCAAAACATCTAACCCAACGTTTGAACAGTGCGCTAAAACCTCTAGAGTGACACCAAGGTAAAAGCAGTGCTATCAGCACTGCCTAACAAGGTGCTGTTGTCTTTGATCCGGTTGATCTGGGGTCGTACCCTTTTAAATATTTGTAAGCTACTTTTATTAAATATTTTAATTATAATCTTTTAATCGTTTTAATTGATTGGTGACCTTAGGAAAAAAATGCTACTTTTTGACTAATTCAGTTATTTCATTACAAAAAACTCCTATAAGTTGGCATTTGAATAGCGTATTTTTAGATATATATATCTTTATCACAATTAGATACAACTATTCCATAGGGGCCGCCCCCTAAAGACTTTTAAAGTCCATTTATGAGTAATCGTTATTTTTTTCATATAGCTTATCGAGGAACAGCTTATCGTGGTTGGCAAAGACAACCTGGGGTTCATAGTGTTCAAGAGCAAGTGGAGGATACACTAAGCCGAATATTAAATCAAAAAATTACAGTTACTGCCTGCGGCCGAACAGATGCTGGAGTACACGCCCGGCAATTTTATGTTCATACAAATATTGAAAATAAATGGGATTATGATCTTAAATTCAGGCTTAATAAAAATTTATTGGATGACATCGCCTTCTACGACATTATTCCCGTACATGAAAAAGCACATGCACGGTATGATGCGACTCTAAGAACCTATGACTACTTTATTCACCACTACGAAAACCCCTTTCTAAACCCCATAAGCTCTTTATATAACTTTGACTTAAATGTCGAAGCTATGGCAGAGGCAGCCCTATTGCTGACCCAGTATAATAATTTTGCAGGGTTATGTAAATCTCCCGTTCGTTATGAAAATACAATTTGTGAAGTGAGTGATGTAAAACTATATGTAAACCCAAATAAGGATCTACTACGTTTTCAAATAAGTGCTGATCGATTCCTAAGAGGTATGGTTAGATTCATTGTCCATGAATTATTGGAAATTGGACAGGGTCATTCTGGAAAAGATCGTTTAGAAGCCATTTTGAGAGACAATGCAGAAGTTGGAGAAAAATTCCTTGCTTATCCACAAGGATTACATTTATCAGAAGTTCACTATTCTTATATAAATATGCCAACAAAAACAGACATATTCTCAAGCTTAGATGATTATCAAAATTTGGTTGTAAGGGTATAAATTACCTTAAACTAAACATTACGGTGATTCTCCTACAGGGGACTTTCACCCCGTTAGATCAGCGCCCATGTCGGGCGTACACAACGAAATTCACCCAACCAGAAATATCGGCGGCGATTTCTGGTAAATACAAGGTCAATTGGTCGGTATTTCTGACGAGTATACCGAAAGCCATCAGGTTTTCGACAGGTTTCTGTAAAATTGTTGCCTGAAATGAATAACGAATGTCGAAAAATCTACTGCTTGCAGTATAATTCCAGACGTTCTTGGTGAAATGGTACTAGATGGAATCTGAGATAAAATTATTTCCACCGATATTCTTGGTAGGCCAAAAGATTTATTGTTGGCGTTGCAGTTCTAAAATGTCAGCCGTATCAATCATTGCCGAAAACATTGAGGATTGTGACGGGCAGGTCGGGATATTGTCGGGTATAGCTTATTTACCCAATGAAATCGCCGATTTCATTCAGAATAAGGTCCCTTCATTTAAGCTGATTTATTCAAAGACGACAAGTAGCAAATACTATGGCAATACGTGCCCTAAATGCGGTGTTTTATCTGGTGACTTTCATTTACATTCAGAACCCGGTGCCCCATTTTTCCCTACAACTGAAGAGGAAGCCAGAATGTTATATCTGAAACCGGTACCAATTAACGAGCCTGTTAAGGTAAAGGCGGGAATTGGCTTTGGAATTGGCGAAATGATTTTAGAACATGCAAAAAGGATTTGAGCAGAATATAAAAATCACTGCGGATGCGCTAACGTAATTAGTTATACCGACAGCCGTCAGGATTTCGGCAGGTTTCTGTAAAATTGTTGCCTGAAATGAATAACGAATGTCGAAAAACCTACTGCTTGCAGTATATATAACGAATTTAAAATAAAATGATTATATCCTGAATCCGTGACGATAGGTATAATAAAGAATACCCTAAATAGGTATTGTACATTTTAGCGATCGTTTTGCTATCGCAGAATGGCTTTATTTTTATGCATCTGCGGCGTTATCAATTACTTGCAGTAGTCACTACAGCTAAGAATTTGATGCCTTGCAGCTACATAAAAAAAACCATCACGGTTTCAGATATATCCTAAGTTGACTGATAAACACATTACGCCCCCAGACTTTGAAACCAGGCTTTCAAGCATGAAAAATCCTTCATTGAGTGACTATGGTATAAACACCGTTGACGTTCCCTCATTTTACAAGTTTCTCTGTAGATAAGTTGTGATAATCTAAAATCTTCAATCTAAAATTAAATGAAGTTAGCTATCGTTACTCAAACATTCTGGCCGGAATTTAATGGCGTTGTTACAGCGCTTGGGAATATTGCATGCGAAATGTCTAAGCGCGGACACAACGTGTGCGTTATTCACCCATATAATGGAAAAGATCAGGCACACGAATCCGAGGAAAAGTCTATAAAACTCTTCCGGGTACCCGGAGTCACGTTTCCGATTTACCCTGATTTTTACTACGGAATGCCTGTATACAGAACGATAAAAAAAATATGTATTAAGCATAAAGTTGACGTTCTTCATATTGCCACAGAATGTCCATTAGGATTAGCCGCTTTAGTTGCCGCGCGCAGACTAAACATTCCAGTTAGCTCAAGCTTTCATACCAACTTCCATACATTTGCCAAACATTATGCGCTTGTCAGGCGGATAAGTGCTCTCATCTTTAGCTATCTGAAATGGTTCCATAACCGAACAGATATTACACTTGTACCATCCGCAACGACAAAAAGAACCCTCGAAGAAAGAGGGTTCGTTAACTTATCGGTGCTATCAAGAGGAGTTGATACGACCTTTTTTACTCCGGATAAATTATCGAGAAAACTACGAGCGAAGTTGGCGATTACGGATAATTCAACCATTTTATTATGTGTCGGTCGTATTGCGCCTGAAAAGAATTTTGAATTGGCGTTCAAGGCCTACAGAAAAATTAAATCAGAAACTACAGATGTTCAGCTGGTGGTGGTGGGTGACGGACCGTTGTTAAATACTCTCAGGAACCAGAATCCTGATATTATTTTTACCGGTAAATTGAGGGGAGAACCACTCGCTGAATGTTATGCCAGTGCTGATATTTTTGTATTCTCCAGTAAAACAGATACGTTCGGCAATGTCGTCGCTGAAGCCATGGCATCGGGGCTGATCGTGGTCGGCTATGATTATGCCTCAATTCGTGATCTCGTTGAAAATGAACATAATGGATATTCAGTACCGTTTGATGACGAACGTAAATTTATCGATACATTGGAGCACGTGCTAGACCACAAGGTTGCCTGGCGTGGTGTTCGCGATAATGCTCGAAAAAAGTGTGTCGGGATGGATTGGGCAAAAATTGCCTGCCAATTTGAAAATTATTTGACTTCTATTCAATAAATGTGAAATGGGAATCCATTGCAATATTTAACTGACTTACGTACTCGAGTTCTTCGAAAATCTCATGCAATACCACTAGATATATTTCGTATTCTTGTCGGTATTTTGTCATGTGCATATTTCGCAACATTGATTTGTGAAATTCCGGATTATAGTGGTAGCGATGGGTTACTCGACCATCAACTATTGCGGAAGATTTTCTGGTTCACTCAATGGAGTCTATTTTTTGGTTCACCGGATACCTGGGTATTTTATACCCTTTTTGGATTTGGCTGCATCGGTTCAATTGCTATAATTCTTGGTGTTCGTGTAAAGTTATTTACATTCTTAATGTTCATCATCGAAGTATCGACCTACCGCTGGAATCTTGTTGTTATGAACGTCGAAGATGCGGTCATGCATCTTCTCCTTTTTTGGTTGCTGCTTTTGCCGGTTGGTCATACACTTGTTTTTGGCGAATGGCTGCGTGACAGAACGAAGTGTATGGAGCGCTGGCGCCGAATTACTGTTCCCGGATTGCCGCTTCGGTGTTTTCTGGGAAATATATGTTTAATTTATTTAGTTGCAGGACTTTGGAAGTTCACTAGTCCTCTATGGCAGGAAGGAGCTGCGCTATATTGTATACTACGCATGCCGATGGCAATTGTCCCTGAATTTTGGAATTCTACACTCTATCCTTATCTAAAAATAGCCAATCATCTGGGGATGATCTTAGAAGCGTTACTTCCTGTTATTTTATTTTTCAGATATCGAAATTGCTTTTGTAAGTGGCTGGCATTTTTGGGAATGGTGGGTTTTCACCTCGGAATCATTTGTACGCTTCGCATTCCATTTGCAAATTTAGCAATGCTGGGTACTGTCGTATTATTTTTTCGTGCTGATATCGAAAAATGGCTGCATCTTCAAAATGACAATTTAATTTATATTCGTGCAAACTTTCATCAGGCAATCAATCGGATTTCGTGTATTTTTTTATTGTTATTGATCGGTTTATGCCTTGGCCGTGTCCCAGGATTTAAGCTATGCTATAAACCGGTTGCCGGAATATTGTGGTTTTGTGCAGGGGTTGCGCAGGAATATCAGTTATTCAATTGGATCGATAAAAAAAATTTTAGCAGTACCTATTATATCACGATTGAAAACGCGAATGGAACTACTGATAAATTAGATTCAGATTTATTATTTCCAGAGAATGTACGAGCTATGATTTTGCAGGCTTATTTGTACGATGTCCCCTGGATGTCAGTCTCTGAAGAATATTTGCAGGAACTGCGTTTAAGCATATTATCTCGTACGGCTAAACGTCTTGCTCGGAGAAACTCGACAAATGGGAAGGTAAGGGTATTACTAGACTTACACCGCGTCTTGCCACCCGGCAAGGATGTCCAATCAAGCCACGGCTCAGACTTTTTAATGAGCTTTACCGCACATAAAGATGGAAGTATAGTTGACTTAAAAACCAAATTTGATGAGACTGTTACATTTTTGAAGGAGTAGCTTTCTAGTCCGCTGTATGACCTCGATTAATACGATAGAAGACTTGGTGTCAGGTTTCGGGTTTCAGATGTTAGAAAAACACGGTACCAGAACTCCGATCGCTGACACCTGAACACTGAAACCTAAAATCCTTAAGTTTCAAAGAAAGATTTTATTTATTGAACAATTTTTTCGTCATTTTGATATCTATACCAATCAGCTTGGCCTTTACGGTTTACGGAGAAGATCGTTCGAACTTCGTAACTGCTCGGGATGCAATAATGATCGCACTGGAACAAAATCCGTCCGTTATTCTTGCCAGAAAAGATATCCGGCTAAGCGAAGCTGATTTAGAAGTCGCAAAAGGTGAATTTGACTTGCGCCTCGATAGTCAGGTAAATTCGGAGTTAATTGATGAGGACAGCACAGCTTTAGTAACGTCAGACGACGTGAGTGTCGGTGCAACGGTGGGACTGACGCGAAAGCTTAGAAATGGGATGGTTTTAAGTCCCAACATCAGTTCAACATTAATTGATAACGAGAATGATTCTGATGCTCCTGCCGGTGCTGCAGCAATTAATTTCGAGGTTCTCTTTCCACTGCTCGAAGGCAGGGGACATGGTTCCGCCGCGGCAAACGAGAATGCGGCTAAAGAAACAGTGACAGCCAAAAAATTTCTCTACCGACAGCAGGTGTCCATCCAGATTTTGCGTACTTTAATGGCTTATTGGAATAGTGTTGCATCAAAGGACCTGCTCCATGTGTTCCAAAAGACGGAATTACGGGCAGATGAAATCTCTAAAAAGGTTAAAAAATTTGTGTCATCGGGTTTGTTTTCCCCTGGGTATGTTGACCAGGCAAACGCATATTCGGGACGCAAAAAAAGTCTTCGTATACAACAAGAATTGATTCTCTATCAATCACAACAAGAACTTGCCATTGCCTTAGGAATACAATCGGAAGAACTACCGAATACGATCACACCAATCGATTCGTTGCCTGAAGTAGTCGAGGTTTCGGTCCGGGATAAAGAATATTTATCGGTGCTTATAGACAATGGTTTGCTCAAACGGGATGACTACCAAGCTGCACTATATGATATTGAGTCACTTAAAATACTTGAAGAGGCTGCCAAAATCGATTCTCAGCCGCGATTGGACTTTTCACTTAAGCTTGGTTATACCGGGCAGGACAAAGGTTCAAGTTCTTATACTTCGTTTCCACACGAACTGAGGGGGGCAAATGTTTTCGGACTCCTGTCGCTTGATTGGCCGTTTGCAAATTATGCAAAGAAAGGCCTGTTGATCAATCGACAGCTGACGCGAGAGAAAGCTGAGGTGATACGCAAGCAATTATCGCAGTTTATCACATCGGATATTTTGACATCAATGAGATCTGTCGTTAGTAATTCAAACGAGGTTAACGTGTCACTTTTTACAGAGGATATGTATCGTCAGGCATTGGAAAAGGAGAACAAACGTTTTCAGATTGGTGAATCGAGTCTGGTAGATTTGCTGGAATTGGAAGATCGCTACACCGATGCGCGTCAGACAGTGATTATCAAGAAACGAGACTATATTAATGCCCTGTTGCAATTACGTTTTGCTACAGGTACGCTTATTAACTGGGACAACGATTTAAATGCGTCAATTGAAACTGAAGCGCTTTATCAGCTGCCAACGTTTGAATTTTAACGAGGTAATTGCGAAAGTATGTTGGCTGCAAATAGACTTTTGCAATTACCTCTAACATCTAACCGAAATGCGATCGGAAAAACAATGAAATTAAGAATTATTATTATCTTCACTATTGTCTTTGTAGCGTACCCTTGGGAGTCGATAGCGGACGAAATCGCTGGTTTAGGACGGATAATGCCCGCTTCAGGTGTTGTGTCCCTGGTGACTCCTGCTGGTGAAATATTTAACCGTATCGAAGTGAGAGAAGGCGATGGTGTCAAAAAAGATCAAATACTTGCATATTTCAAAAGTTTCGAATCGCGGAGCTTCGACCTGAAATTTGCCAAAATAGACCTTGAAAAAATAAACGTCGATTATGAACTGGATGTACGGTTGAAACAAACAAAAATCAGTGGATTTAAAGAACAAATTGAATTCCTAAACAAACAAATCAATCGTTTTCACGAATCAAACGCTCTGCAATATACGACGCCGGAAATTGTTGAAAAACGACAAAAAGAAGTCCTTCAATTGCAAAACAATATTGCAGTGACTCGGGTAGAATTGGAGAAAGTGGAAAAACAGTTTCCGTTGACACAACAATTAACAATGGAGAAAATTCGGGAAGCTGAAATCGCCTTAGATAATGGACTTATTCGGTCGCCCATTGATGCGACAGTTTTGAAAGTTCTGGCATATCCCGGATATGCGGCAGGGGGCAGTGAGGCATTTAAGTTGGGTAACGTAGATACACTTTACGCTTTGACCGAGGTTTATGAATCCGACGCACGTCATCTCAAAATCGGACAAAAGGCGACGATTACCAGCATTGCCTTTCCGGGAAACGTTAATGGTACTGTCAAATCGATCACGCCAATGATATTCAAGAGCACAGTTGAAAGTATTGATCCCACAGTGGATACCGATCCGCGTGCTGTTGAAACATGGATACAGCTTGAGAACAACGATATTTTGAGGAAACTCATTTATCTCCAGGTGGATGTATCGATAATTACTAATTAAAAATGAGATGCAGTTACTGGGTAAAGGATCATTAAAGCAACTTTGCAGCTCGTTTGTAGCTAACTCCGGACCTCCCTTTCAAATAGGGAGGTTATAAATATTAGGAACTATAAAATTATAGGACAATCATGCTTGTAGTTAAGCGAGTTCATCGCTGTTCTTTTGCACTGCTCAAAAAACGCCAATTACTTGGCTCACTACAAACGACCGATGCTTGAATTTAAACGTAAATAATAAATCATAAAAATCCGAGCTGTTTCTTAGGAAGCGAGTCATCGCTGTTGTCAAGTACGTCACCCTGTAGTGCGTTTTAGACATCCATGACTGAGTTTACTATGAATGCCCCATCTGTAAGTCAGGCACGGCCTAAAACGACGTGAAGTTTCAAGGGAGCGAAGAGCCCGAGCCTGCTAACGCGGCCTCTGTTAATATAATAAGGAAACGAGGTTTCAGGTTTCAGGTTTCAGAAGATTGAAGATCATTAGCACGGGTTTTTGACACCTGAACACTGAAACCTGACACCTAAAAAAACTTTAACATTCAAAGAAGCGACTATCAAGGCCTCCGATTCTCGGTCTTGGTTAATAAATCAGGAAACTTTGAACCGTTTTTTGATCAAGATTAAGAGTATGATTAAGAGTAAGAGTAAGAGTAAGAGTAAAATTATGATTAAGATAATCGTGCAGTCAGCCTCAAAACCGGTTTAAGTTTCAAAGAAGCGACTATCAAGGCCTCCGATTCTCGGTCTTGGTTAATATAAAACGAAACTTGGTTTCAGGTGTCAGGTTTCAGAAGATTGAAGATCATTAGCACGGGTCTTTGACACCTGAACACTGAAACCTGACACCTAAAAAAAC
>JAJFLO010000218.1 GCA_021772675.1 Verrucomicrobiota bacterium
CCAATCGTGCGGCACCATCTAACACACGGATCGAGCCGCAAAGGACAGCGGTGGTTGGAAGAGTAAGGTTTGTTGAAAATTTGTTTTTTGTAAATCAACAGGTGAGCTATGAAATCCTTTGCGGCTCATCCTAAACATTAGTTTTACGCGCATAATTGATTTTCAACTTTTTATTGACTTCATTTATCAAGGATTAAAATGAAACAATCACTATCTAGGCTTATTCAAACCCATCTAATACTTTTTATTTTATGGGGATGTGCAAGCACAAAGAAGCATTGGGAAAAAGCACAATTGGAAGATACAATAACGGGATATAAAGAATATATTAATAAATATCCTGATTCCGAATTCTCAACGGAAGCAATTGTTCGATTAAAAGTACTTGAACATGAACAAAAATGGAAATTGGTTAAAACTGAAAATAGTATTTCAGGTTATGATGCTTTTTTAACTCAGAATCCTAAATCTTTATTCTTTGACTTGGCTAAAGGCGCAAGAGATAGCCTTTGTGAGATTAGAGATTGGTACATATCAGATTCCTTAAATACCCATGCTGGATATCAAAACTTTATATTCCAATATCCTAACTCTAAATATACTGAAAATGCAAAAAAACATATAGACACAATTATACTTCAGGATTGGGAGATTGCAAGAAATACCAATACATTAGCGGGTTATAACAAATTCCTTTTAAACCATCCAAAGACTCAATTTACATTAATCGCTTCTCAACTCATTGAGGGTCTGGGTGATTTTGGCAAAATTGTTGATTTGAAAAACCAATTGCGTGAAAACCGAAGTGAAAATACATCTCATATAAACATCATTGCAGCTAGAGATACGAGAGATTCCCCTCATACCGTTTTTAAAAATAGTACAGGATTATATACAAAGGTTACCTTGGATAGTGTTATTGAGTATGATAATGGTGTTAATGTTCCATATTTGAAATTTCTAAGACCTTATGAAGGAGTAGTTGTATATTATAATTTGGATACACTTGTTGAAAATCAAGAACATGAGTTCCGAAAAACATATGAAAAACTATTTTTCAATACTGCTGAGGCTTATGGCTTTGAGAAGAAGGCTACTTCTTCATCTATTTTCTTTAATATTCCTATCTCACAATTTGTTGCAAAGGAAAGACATGGGGCATCTCGTGATAAATATGATTTACGGAGGTTTTTTCTTTATAATATGTTCTTTGAAACAGCAAAGGATTCCTTGATACCCCATTTAACAACTACGAATCCAAAGTATTCACATAAAACTGTCATAAAGGCGATTGGCTTGCTTAGGCTAAGCGATTACTCTGACTATATAATCCATTTCCTTGACGATGAAAGAGCTGATATTAGGCTAGCTGCTCTTCAAACCCTGTATTCATTCAGATTAGATCCTCCAGATTCATTTAGATCAGATACATCGAAGAGTACTTTGAATTTCAGTACTGTAGATAGCTTGCGCTCACTTGCACGGAAGCGCGAACTTAGGGAACATAAAATTTTGAAAATTTTAATCCATGCTATAGATAGTCCATATCCAGAGCTAAGAGTCAATGCTGCTACATACATTTGTGATTTATCTAAGGGAGGGCAAGGAGTTAATTATTTGATCGGACTGCTTCAACATACTGACTCTGAAATAAGAAAGCTTGCCTCCAATACATTGGATGAAATGTTCTCACAAAGTAAAAGAGATATTAAGAATTTTGGAGTTTCCGAAGATTCAGCATTGAAACTTATAAATACCTTACAAAATCTTGATTATTACTCAAAAAAAACAGCGATTAAAATTTTAGGTAGGATTGAGGAGAAACGTGCTTCAAATATTTTAATTCAGTTCCTTGATCATAGCGATACTTCTTTAAGAAATGAGGCAGTGATAGCACTTGCGCAACTTGAATCACCATTAAACACAAAAATATTGATAAAACATGGGCATTGTGTTCCTTATATTATAAATTCGCGCTCTCTTAGTGATGATTTCAAAAAGAAAGGGATTTTCGAAGATGCATTTGGCTATATTAGAAATAGTGAGATAGGTGAAAAGACCATTAAAGATTTGTCTGAATTTATTGAGCTAACATATACAACAACTCGGATTAAAGGTGTCCACGGTCACACATCGCCTGCTTCTTACCTCAGGGGAGTAGCCTTAAAATTTTTAGGACTATTTGGTACGAAATCAGCAATTTCAGTATTGATTTCTGAATTGAAGAATTGGGAAACGGGCATAGATGCTGCTAATTCACTAGAAATGATTGGTTGGAAAGCGACACTTTTTAAGGACAAGGTACATTTTTTTATTTCAAAGAAAAAATGGGATTTTCTTAAAAGAAATTGGAAAGGTACAAAACAGGTCTTGTTAGAAAATTTGCATTCATCGAATCCTAGTAAGATAGATTTAGCAATTAGAACATTTATAGCAATTGGTAAAAAGGATATAATAGATGAATTAGTATTATTTTTAAATGAGCAAAATTCTAAAGCCAAATCAATCGCGAATTTATATTTGAATAGTGGGGAGTCGACGTTGAAAAAAGCTGGTGAAACCTGGGTGAAGAAACATGGTTATACCATTTTACATTTTGAATCTTCCACTGATTCAAAATGGGGACGGTTACCAAGGTAGAAGTTAGTAATCTTGTATAAATCTTGTATAAACCTTGTGTCTCGGGTATTGGTGTTTTATCATACTGGCGACTCAAGCTAACTTCATCATCTAACTTTTTTTTGCACTCGGACGCCATGCCGCTGCGGCATTTTTTTCTGAGGTTAGAAGTTTTAAGTAAGTTTGTGATGTTGGCGTGTCCGTGCACTGAACGGCTTGGCGCGCGGTGAAAAAAGCGTTAGATTGAGCATTGTCATTATAGCCCGAACACCTGAAAACAACAATTCAAGTAATGGAATTTGATTGCACTCGAAAGGTATCACTATGATTTTCAACACGAGAGATAATAATTTGCCGAATCGGTTTTGTGAATGTGGGCTTTTGAAGGAACAATATCACGGCAACCTATCGGCCGCAAGGCGAACTGTGCGCGCCATGGTGTTCGTCGGACTTTTCTGGTTAACCTTGGCCGCGACAGCCTCGGCACAGTTGGTTACGATAGGAGGTGGAGCGCTCGTGAGCAAGCGACCTACAGACCTGGTAGCCGAACTTCATGGCGAGACACCACCGTTTGCACAAACCAGGGCTTACCTAACGTTATCATGGACAGACCAAAGCATCAATCCTACAATTATTTCCGCCGTAGAGCGGCCGGTTCTCCATTTTGGAAAGGCATTTACAGGCATTGGAGCTGGATTGCTATGGCTCGAAGCAACCGACTACCAACCATACCCCATATTGGTGAGTTCGACTGTCATCCCGGTACCGATTCCGCAAACGTCCTTCGTATTGATTGGCTCCACATTGCCGTTCGAGGACTTTGACTGGTCGCTCTTAATCAAGGTTGGAGTAACGCTTGTTTTCATTCGGTAGTAATTGAATGTTTCCGGCAATGTGGTTTTGACCACCACGATTTTTACAAATTTATTCTAATAGTTCAATTCGAGACTGACGACCATTATCGAGCGGGATTTTAAGAACTACCAATCCATGGCACCTCGCCAAATTCAGCGTTGAAGCGGGTCGCTGGCGTAAACGTTTAACCAAAATGCAACCAAATAGATATGCAACAAATTATTAAAAATAACCAGTTGGTTTTAATGGAAGCTGCTATTGTTGAACGGCTACGGCGTTCGAGCGATTTTAAACTGCATCCTGACCTTGTAAATGCACCATTAATTTATCAACAAAACGGAAGAAAGGGATTGGGAAAACTCTACAAAGAGTATGTCGACATTGCGGTCGAGGCCGGTGCGCCCATTCTCTTATGCACGCCCACATGGAGAGCCAGTCGCTCCAGGGTACAAAAGTCAGAACTATCTGAGTCAATCAATATTGATGCCGCCCACTTTATGCAGGCAATCCGGAGTTCTCAATCCAATCATGAAATCAAAATCGGAGGGTTAGTTGGATGTAAGAATGACTGCTATAAACCGAATGAAGGTTTATCGGCCTCCGAAGCTCAGGCATTTCATTCATGGCAAATAGAACAACTTGTACAGGGCGGGGTAGATTGTTTGATTGCTGAAACTCTTCCCAA
>JAJFLO010000219.1 GCA_021772675.1 Verrucomicrobiota bacterium
TAACGCTTGTTTCCAAACCGAATCTATGTTCGTTTCATGTTTCTTGCAGACATCTTTGATTTCACCGACATTGACTTTCAGATTCTTGATCATATGCAGCCCCCTAATATGTTGGAATTGTAAATATATCTTAACATATTGAAGCATGGCATATTACATCACAATTTCAAGTCCAAATTATGAGAAATTATTGCTCAAAATGAACTGCAAAACTTGAGTAAGTACTATAAAAGAATATCTAAGAACGGTCGTAAATTGATCGTTGCTGCTCTTCAGTCCGAAGGCAACATCCACACCACTGATAAAGAATTACATATTACCCTTAATAAACAGTCCTCCCCGCACCGTACAAAGGCAATTCAAGCCTTATGAACTCAACCAAATGAAGGTCTGTTTTCCGGGAACACAATTAAAAATGAAATATGATGTCGCATAAATGAAATTGCTGCCTATCGATAGCTTTTTAACAGGGGCATGTCCGGAGATCTGGGCTCTGGGTCAGTATAAGTGATGATACTTGTGTCTACTTGCTCGAACCGACACGTTCAGCTGAAGTCCCGAATAATAAAGAATCTTTCCTGCCGTGGAACCTGAGTACTGAACAGAAAAATAAATGGCTGCTTAGCAGTCGACCACCATGAGCACCTATCAAACAAAAAACACATACCGTTATTGCAGGCGTCTCTTTTCCGTTCGGGAAGTCGATCACTTTCGAGAATTGATCGGGTCCAATCAACACTATAATCGTGCTCAACTTTCACGAATCGTCTGTGAAAATCTGCACTGGCTGCGTCCAGATGGCCGACTAAAAGATATGTCATGTCGCATTGCCATGCAGCAAAAGCAAAACGACGACCTGATTCGTTTGCCGTCTCCAAAGAGAATCAACGGAAACGGTCGAATCAAACCCCAATTAACACCGGCTTCTGAATGCAAAAACTCCATTGAACCCCCTTACATATCCTCCGACAAATTGAGCTGCATCCAGTCAATACCACTAACCTATGTTAAACACTTTGAGGGCTAATTTTGGAGCTCTATCGACATCAGACGTTGAAAATCAACAACTCAATTTTCAAACTGTTTAACATGGGCTAGTCCGTTATGAGGTCAAAACCCAAATCGATACCTTGTATAATCATCAATTTCCTCACATTATGGCTTGTCAGGTTCGCCTTGAATGCGTGCCAGGGCTAGTTTCGCCGCGTGTTCCTCAGCAGTTTGGCGCTTCCCGCCTTCACCGGTTCCATAACATTCATTTTTGATTATAACTTTTACCGTGAACAGTTTGTCATGATCAGGGCCAATGGTTTCAACGAGACTATATTCAGGAACTTGGCCATATTCCTTCTGTGACCATTCCTGTAGTTTTCCCTTTGGGTTTTCATACTGAAGAAGTTCCTGCATTTCCTTTTTTGAAAATGATTTGTCCAATAGTCGATTTACCAGTATCTCGCATATAAATATATGACTATTGCAGTCTATATACACGGCACCGATAAGAGCTTCAAATGCATCACACAGCATTGAATTTCGTTTATACCCTTCATTAATTTTTTCTCCGTGGCCAAGTCTTAAATAATCGCCCAGATTTATCATTTTTCCCAATAAGGCAAGTGTCGGTTTTTTCGTTAAAGAAGAGCGGATTTTGGTCAATTTCCCTTCGGGCAAGTCGGGAAAAAGGTGAAATATTTTTTTGGTTACAATGATCTGAATGACTGCATCACCGAGAAATTCCAACCGTTGATTATCTCTTATTTTAGTCTTTTTTTCGACTGCATAAGAAGGATGATTCAATGCCTCGAATAATAGATCTTTGCATTGAAATTCATAATCAATTTTCTGCTCTAACGATTCTGAAGAATTATTCATCGTGCGCGAATTAAATCCAATATTTGAATTTGAAGGTTTTGTGAGCCATTATAATAATTATGCTGCGGCATTCCCGCAATATCCCAGGGACTTTCAGGGAATTCCTCTGGTCGCCTACCAAAAGCGATAAACGGCATTTGATCATCATGTTCATCGAAAATTGTACCCCGAGTGTGTTTGTCTCCTGCCAGAATTAAACGATCAGAACGAATGTTTGAATATCGGAATACAGGCGGAGTGTTGCAATGCCCGAATGGCTGTAGTTGGTCTAATTCAGAAGAAAATTGACTGTCCATTTCACTAAATAACACATCCCCATCAATTGCTAGCTTTGGGGTAAAATCGAAACCCTTTTCACATAATTTTGTGATGACGTCTTCAAATGTATTTATGAAAGAAACCAAATTTTTCTTATACAGCGATAACCCAACTGCCATGGCATGGCCACCATAGTGCAAAAGAAAATGACCGCATTCGTTCAATACTTCAACTAAATCGATGCCTGTTACGCTACGACCTGATCCCATAATTTCACCATTTTCCAGTATACTTAGTACTAATGCTGGCCGATGGAATTTATGCATGATTTTGGCTGCGACAATTCCTATGATTCCCTGATGCCAATTTTTTTCAGCAATAATAATCACTTTTTTTTCGGCTAAATTCATCTGATGTATTCTCCTTTCGGCAATTTGAAACATTTTTGATTCCTGATTTTGTCTCTTTTTATTGTAGCCATTGAGAATCTTTGCCGTGGGATAGGCGTCAATTATTCGACTCGTTTGCAGTAGTTTTAATGCTTCATAAGCATCACCTAATCGCCCAGCAGCATTAATCCGAGGAGCAAGTCGAAATGATATATCAGAAGCGACTATCGCCTCTCTTATTCCTGAGATTTCACAAAGCGCACGAACACCCGGCCTCCGTTGAGACTTCAAAATAGCCATCCCATGTTTAACCAGACACCGATTTTCACCTGTAAGGGGTACAATGTCCGCAACTGTTCCTAATGCCACTAGATCCAACCCATCCTTTAGATCAATTGAATTTCCACCCAAATTATTTTCGCGCCCGTATTTTATGAATGCATGACATAGCTTAAAGCATACACCTACACCTGCCAGGTTATGAAGGTATTGCAATTCTTCATGCAGCTTAGGATTTATAACAGCAAGAGCATCTGGAATCGCGTCTCCAGGCTCATGATGATCTGTAATAATCACATCAATTCCCATTCCACTGGCAGTTTCAGTTGCAGCGCAACTGGTTATACCACAATCAACTGTAACCAATACCTTATGATCGTTTACGGATTTGGTTATAGTTTCCTCTGTTAGGCCATAGCCATCTTCAATACGGTTTGGCAAAAAACAATCAAGAATTGCACCATTCATTTCTAATACCCACGCAAGCAAAGCTGTTGATGTTATACCGTCTGTATCATAGTCACCAAAAATCAGAATTTTTTCTTTGTTGACGATCGCTTGCCACAATCGATCAACTGCTGGCTTAATTGCTTTGATAGAATATGGATCGATTAAATCTCTTAACTGTGGCTGTAAAAACGATCCAATATTAGGCAACGATAAACCTTTGTTTGCCAAAGTCATCGCAATAGGGTGGCAAACTCCAAATTCTTTAATTATCTCTTCAATTTTCTTCGCGTCTGATTGCGCAATGGACCATCGCTTTGAAGCTGTCATCGAATATCAATCAATTTTTGAAATCATTGTTCATTACCTGAATTTTTCTGACACGGTAAGGCATCGTGTGAAACAATTTAGAATAGAAAATGTTAAGAATTAGGTAGCCATATTCCTGCATACGGGACATGCCTGGTATTTATTGTGCTTTATACTGCAAGCAGTAGGTGTTTTTCGACATTCGTTATTCATTTCAGGCAACAATTTTACAGAAACCTGTCGAAAACCTGATGGCTGTCGGTATATATGCTTAAACGAATACTTAAATTACGTCCCAAAATCTTACGAACCCTAGGATTCCTCACTATATTATTTAAGATTAATATTATATCAGATAATAATGTTTATTCTACATTCAAAAATGAATACAAAGGATTATGTGATCTGCTTAGGACAGAAATTCGTTTGCAAATTATTGATGATTCCTTAACTGCCATAAAATCTTTGGCTTAAAGTTGTTGAAATCGGCCATAGCAATCCCACGCCAATAATCCAATTTAAAGGCGCCGCACTGATAGCAATCAAAGTGGTTTGAATAAATATGAGATTTCGAATTAGTTGACCAATCAAAGCAGGAGTTTTTGATGGTTGTTTATTTATTTTTAATCGATACGATGTATAAAACGTACAGATAATAAATAAACCGCCAACGATTCCTATAGCAATCGTTCTCATACTTAAAATTGAAGATAAATTTACAATAATGAGTAGAAACGGTGAAATACCTATAAATAATATAGAACGTGGGGTCGGTAATTTTTTCCGTTCAGTTTTTGCAATATAAGTCAAAGCCGTAATATAATAGAAAATAAAAAGGGTATTTGCCAAAATCTCCACTGAAGAAAAATTTACATTGCAAATGATCATGCCCAATAAAAAATTCGCGGCTCGGGAGGCACCCATTAGAAAAACTCCAATGCTTCGGCGTGTTTTGTTAAACACATTATAAGAAATTACAACGAGTACAAGGCCACAAACACAAACCGCTATGAAAAGAGAAAGCTTAAGTGCCAACAGAATTGCTGCTACAAACCCGATGCAGGATGCCGTTATGACTGAAATTGGTAAAACACTTCCTTTCTCAATTGGTCGGCCTAAGTATCTCATTCGGTCATGATGTCTATCGATCCAGTCATTATGCAGTAAAGCACTTGAATAAATAAGTAGCGATATAATAATGATAGCCGCGAGAGTAAAAATGTCATGGCTGTAAAATCCGCCAGCGATTGCATAACCGGCAATCACATCTCCTGGAACCGTAAAGAGATTTGGCAATCGGATAAGCTGCAACCATGCTCGAAATATTCGGGTATTTTTCACAATTTTAAATATTTTTGTTAGTTTGCTGAATCCCTAGAAGTTATGTTAACATGCATTGGTGATGATGATTCGAAAAGTATATTGACCCACGCATCAATATTCTACTATAAATCGGTTTAATTAACATAAAAATTAATTTATCATGAAAAAAGAAAAAATATTTTTCACATTTTACGTTTTGTATTCGATAGTGAGCTATAGCCAGGTGAGTGAATTAAGAGTCGTGAAATCGGCAAAAACATCAAATCCCAGCATTTTCGTAAAGGAACTGGAGGGTAATAAAATGATCGCCGATTTCCTGAGAAATGATTTATATTATTCTGATTGGTTTAACGTTGTCGATTCACCGGTAACTGGGTTGAATACGGGAATAATAGAAACCGACTATTTAATTTCAGGGTCCTCTGTTGAGAATGATGGCGAAAAATCGGTGGTGATTACATTGACGGACAATAAATTGAATATTTTAACCGAATTTCAGAAAAAAGGTTTGGCAAAGACATCATATAAAATATTAACCCATAGTGCAGTTAATGAGGTTTTAAAACAAGTGTTCCATAATCCTGGATTTTGTCTATCAAAACTGGCATACGTAAAAAAAATAAATGACAAAAAAGAAATCTGGATATCGGATTTCGACGGTTCTGAGCCCAAACAATTTACATTTAACAATGGAACTTCACTTGAACCATCATGGAGCCTTGGAAATAAGTTTCTGACCTACACATTATATAAATCCTACTCGACTGATATTATTTTAGTTGATATGGTCAAGGCACTACAGCGACGATTAACAAATCTGGGCGGATTTAAAAATGGTGCAAGAATTGCAAATCGTAAGTCTGCTGCCGTTCTAACATTGAGTAAAAATAAGAAACTCGATCTGTATTCAATTGATATATATAACGGAACCGTCACGCAATTAACAGATGATAACGCTGCAGAAGCGTCTCCATGTTGGTCTCCTGATGATAATGAAATTTGCTATGTATCTGACCAATATGGAGGAAAACCAAGGCTGTTTTTGACAAACTCAAAAGGTGGCACTGTGAGAAAGCTAATTAAACGCCCTGTTGAATGCGTATCTCCGGATTGGTCTGTTTTATCAAATAAAATATGTTTTGCCATCCGGGATTCAAACCAGTATAAAATTGCATTTCTTGATATGAATAATAGCACTCAATCTCCCGTTATTATTACACATCAGCCAGGAGACTGGGAGGAGCCGTCTTGGACAGCTGATGGACGTCATATTGTATGCTCAAGAACATTAGGGAATCAGAAAGCATTATTTCTCGTTGACAGTTTATATAGGAAAGTAATACCACTGAAAAACTACGGCGGAGAAGATAGTTTACCTGATTTTTCAGATAATTTTGCAAATTGAATTCACCAGAAAATGATACACGAACTAAAGTTTCAGTAGGATAGATGATATAATTCAAAAATGATATTGGTGCTCATATTGATTGTTGGTATATTGATAGAAACGTAAAAGGGCTAGCACGGGGCGCAGGGAATAAATTCGCATCTTTTGAATTTATCCTAGAGCATAATTTAATTTAGATAATTTGTTTAGGACTAGGAGATTATTATGGCTTCAATCAGTGATTTATTGGAATTAACGGAAGAAAAAATGATGGATGCATTAGAAGCACTTGAAAATGGTTTTTCAAGTTTACGGACAGGAAAAGCATCGCCTAGCATGGTCGAACATTTAATGGTAGATTATTACGGTACGGCAACTCAATTGCGGGATATTGCTGGTATTTCGACGCCCGAATCCCGATTACTTGTTATCCAACCATGGGATCAAAATGCGTTGGAAAGTATTGAAAAAGCAATTCACCTATCTGAATTGGGAATAAGCCCTATGAATGATGGTAAGCTTATTCGATTACCTGTACCAGATTTAACGGAGGAAAGAAGAAGAGATTTATCGAAACAAGCAAGGAAACGTGCGGAAGTCGCAAAGGTGGAGGTTCGGAATCATCGAAGAGACGCAAATGAGGACGCTAAGAAGGCAGAAAAAGCATCTGAAATTTCAGAAGATGATTTAAAGGAATTGTTAGCAGGTATTCAAAAATTGACGGACGATTATATCGATAAAATTTCCCAGACTACCAATAAAAAAGAAGGTGACATCATGCAGGTATGATAAAGCGTTTGTGTTGAATCTCACAAACGATTACCATCTGAATTTCTCGGGTTGCTCGATATGAATTGGAAAAACAGCTTATAGTGCAAGTCATGAGTTAGACCGTATTCGAAAAGGTAAATTGCTCAATTTTGACCGTGCCATTTTGGCGCAATTCGTTGATTTTAATGTCGGTGAAACATGGGCCTGACATAATCGTTGCCGATTCGCCAGCTTTTCTGCGAGCAGCTTGTCGTTGAGACCCAAAAATAATTATTTTTGAACACAGTACTCCCGGTTGAAGCCCTTTGGTGTTTTCTTTGCTTCACTATTTTGTAGGGATCGTCCTAAGCCACTCGCCGCAGTTTTGCTTCAGCTTCTTTTTGACGGAGCTTACGAATATAGCCCATCCGACAAAAATTATACGCAATGACTTTCTCAAGCAATTCGGCGCGAACTTCCTCAAGACCGCGTCGTCGAAAACGCTTCAAGCCAAACACATATTTAAGTACAAACATGAGCGATTCAACGGCTGAACGATTGCAACGAGCCTCGAGATAGGCTGGACTATCCCAATCTGACTCGGGTGTAATCCGTTTCCCTTTTGAGCCGCTTATACTCACAGTCACTACCCCTCTTTCTTTTGCGTCCTCTAAATTTGACTTTGATGAATAGCCGTCATCAACGCTCACTAAAGAAGGTACCACCTCGGTGTTCTCAATGGCTAAATCAAGTACAGGGATAAATTCTTTCGAGTCGGCGGCATTCCCTTTGGGAACCTTACAAACAGGGATAAAACCATTGCTACTTCGACCAAGTTGTGGTTTATATCCTATTTTCGCGGGCCGAGGACCTTTCTTTATATAAGCTGCATCTTCATCTGAAATGCTCAAAACCTTCTCCGCAGAAGGAAGATGGACATCATTCATTACCCGATTCTCCGAGTAAAAAAGAACATGATATCCATCTGCAAGATCCTCGTCTATTTGCTTAAAAATGGTATCGAGCATTTCTCGATTACTTGGCTTCATATCGAGTTTTGCGCTCCGTTCTTTCATCTCACCAAGTTCCCTTTTCAGATAACTCAGCGCTTTGTAGGCTGTCTTTAAAAATTTCCGATATAACTTCTTTATCCTCTTTTTACTATTCGCTTTTCCGGCAATCGAATTGATCTTGAACAGCAGCTTTTGCAAAGACGAAATCCAGCTTGCCATCCACCATACCCGCAGTGACGGACCGCCATACTTCGAAAGTTTACCACCCAGACTAAACAGACGATCAATAAGCTTGAGCAGAATACCCGCATCGGTCGGCCACTCTACGTTTCCTTCCACGGACGTACTGTCGAATGTCAGCTCCTTGAAATCGTCCAGGCCCTCACTGAGAATTAGCCATAACTGAGCACGGTGAATTTGTTCTCGCGTTTCATTAGACGCCGCATTGACATTCTCAACAATCGTTGTAATCCCGGGAAGAAGCAGACCACGTTTTTGCAAGTAGTCTAAAATTGTGACCGAATCCCGTAAGCGTTCAATTGATGATAAGCTGCTTAAGGTATGGAAGTAGCCTCGCAGGACAAGAAAAATCAACACCAGTTCCGCTTCCATTCGCGGACGACCCACTTGTAAATAAAAGGATGGAGCTTCCGTTTGTTCTACTTCACTCAAAATTTCTGGGAGGGCCTCGAATTTTGATTCAAAATAGGCTTTATCTTTTTGCCGTAACTCTTTTTTCTTTATCCCTACTGCATCTTGATCCTTTCGAATGCTATCGAGAATTTCCGGATGTCTACGGCTCATTTCCAGAACCTCAGACAAGAGCTCTTTCAAGTTCGTATCCAGAACTGGCAAAAATAGGTTGCTGCTGCACTCCGAGTCATTTGGGATTTGCTTGATCATTGTTGCCTCCATGGTAACTTAAATTAGATTTTAAATTATTGCAAGATAACATGTTACGCAATTTATTCAAGTCCAATTCCGTGAAGAATATAGAAATTTTATACTCAAAATACCCTTTTCGAATGGGCTCTAGGTAATTAAACACAATTAGAAAATCACCAACCATTTGCTCCCAATCTGAATGTGAAAGTACTTCGAAATAGCTTTAAACCCTATGTTTACCACTTTAAAAAGTTAAAGTACTCCCTAAGAATAAGATAACAAAATATTTAAAACATTTATTATACGTAATTCGTGGCTTTATTCACTTTGTCTAATATTTTGCGATTTAGCAAGTTCGGTAATCCAA
>JAJFLO010000220.1 GCA_021772675.1 Verrucomicrobiota bacterium
AGACGGCTCTCTTCCCGACAAAATAAGACCTTGAAGAAAACGATTTTTTTTATATATTTTAAGAAAATACAAGGAATAAGAAATTTTAATATGAAGATTTTAGAAAAAGAAGATAGTATTTCAAATTGCCACGTTTAAGTAGTTTTCACTGTACCGGTGGCAATTTGTAATTAGCCGCGAACATTCATTCCACACTTGTTGTTCGGTCTCCGAATGTCACTCGAAACTTACCAAAATGAGCATATGAGACTGCTCGCCGCAATTGGTGATATGCCTCGCCACGATCAGCAATTATGGGTGAATGATTTATTTTGGAGGGTCACTGTCCGCAGTGACCGAGCATACGCAAAGAAAACGGTCACTGCGGACAGTGACCCTCCAAAAGCTTGCCTTCCAACCAAGCGCAATACGAAATCTTAATAATTTTTCCGAAAATTTAATGCTCAAAAAACATTCATCCATAATTACTCCGCCACGATTAAGAGCTTTCTGGACATTCTGACGTAGTTCCAGCGAGTCCATGTAGTCAAGAACGTACATCGACTTAATAATATTGTACTTCCACAAAGCTCGTTTTGTTTTATTCACCCGATCATATGAACTAATCCTACGTATAATCGACGCCTGGGTTGTTGACTTCAGCCCAAGCGAAAGCATAATTCGTAGAATATTTTCCCATTCATCCTTGATAAGCTGGATATCTATTTTTCGAACGGGCCTTAAGAAATAATCTTCATAGAAGCTTGGGTTGTTGAATCCATAGATCATATTTTGGCCACCTGATAAATCGTTATATCTGGGAGCGAATAAGTATCCAAATATGTGCAGGATAGCGAAGTTGATTTCATTGGTTCCATGAGCATACGTTGAATGGATGTCAGGATCGATATCCGAGGTGTTGTTTTAGATGATATCAAAAACGTAATGACTTTCATGTGCATTTGCTCCGAATATCTTCGCATTAATTGGAACATGGTTAACAACCAAAGTATAGGCAGAAATTCCTTTTTTGAGACCCGAAAATTGATTGTATGAAACTGGGTTTTAAATTTTCTGACCGTCGCTGCTGGAGTGGATGCTATCGCTTTTAATATTGTAATGCTTAAAGATTGGGAGCATCGTTATCCGGTTTCTCACTAAGTCATTAACATTCTTAAGTCTCTTGAGTCGTATGAAATTATTGAGTCTGTATTCAAAATGTGAGTGGTTCCGGGGATGCTTGAGGTTGAGGTCAAAGTAACGCGGTCATTCCTGACTGCGCACATATGATTCAGCCAGGAATGGCCGATTTACTATTTACCACTCACATTTTGAATACGGACTCAAATTATTGGTAGTGGTGGCAAACTCGGCATAGTTAATATCTGATATCTCGTCCATCTTTTTGAGACCGATATTTAAGCCTTGTGCGAGGATACTGGCTGATAGACTGCCTTCGTCCGCATAGCTTCGAACATTTTTACCGAGAAACTGTTCATTGACAAAATGTAGAACATCTCCAATGCTGACCAGCGGTAACTGCTCATAGAATGAATGATTGGTATCGTCCTCGGATTTCTCATAAGGCAAATTCCATGTTTTCTTGTTTTTCCCTATCTTGATGTGGGAATTCATCCCGAATCGAATGCGCTCATCAACTGTTTTAAGCTTATGTTCAACTTCTTCCTTAAATGAAGCAAGAATTGCATCAATCGGATTGAGGTAAACCCAACACTCGTGACACCATGGGCAACAAGAAGCAAAACCATTATCAAGACCATCTGATGGTCTCATTTCTGTTTACCAAACAGCATATATAGCAGCGGTAACACAAAAAGAGTCAGCAATGTTGACGTTATTACGCCGCCAATGACAACCGATGCAAGTGGACGCTGTACTTCGGCTCCAACACCGGTTGATAAAGCCATCGGGATAAAACCAACAGCATCGGTGATTGCTGTCGCCAAAACTGGCCGTAGACGCTGACGTGCTGCGAGAGAGACGGCTTCTCGAATTGACTTACCATTATCCAGAAATGTTCGAATTGCAGAAACGAGAATTTGGCCATTTAACACCGCGATTCCGCTTAGAGCGATAAACCCTATTGCCGCACTGACACTAAATGGAATATTTCGAAACCACAGGGCAAAGACTCCACCGATGAGTGCAAACGGAATCCCGGTGTAGATAAGCAAGACATCACCTAAATTTTTGAGGCTAAAATAGAGAAGAAAAAACACTAAAAGGAGAGTGACAGGCACAACAATCATAAGCCGAAGTCGTGCCCGTTCAAGATTCTCAAATTGGCCGCCCCAATCAATCACATACCCCTCTGGAAGATTTACAGATTCTCCGATTTTTTGTTTCGCTTCCGCAACAAAGGAAGATACATCTCGACCGACCACGTTGCATTGGACACGAATCAGGCGACGTCCCCACTCCCGGTTGATTGTGGATGCACTTTCTGTACTAGAGATATTGGCAAGCGCCTTTAATGGAAATTGCTCACCTGTTTCTGTTGGAATAATTGTATTTGATAGCATTTCACTGTCACGGCGAAGGGAATCAGGAAGACGAACGACAAGTGGAAATTTTCGCTGGCCTTCGAAAATTTCACCGACACGCTTTCCTCCTAAAGTTTCGATCATATTAAGCACGTGTCGAGCCGATATACCATAGCGTCCGATAGCGTGTTGATTGACATTCACTTTTAAGGTTGGTTGACCGGTGAGTTGGTCAACCGCAATATCGGCCTGACCCTGCACTTGAAGCAATGTGCGTTGTACCTCATCACTAATGCGCACCAGTTCATCAAAGTCATCACCATAGATTTTAATTCCGATATCCGATCGTATACCGGATTCCATTTCGTTAAGTCGCATTTCGATTGGCTGTGTAAACACCATATTGACACCGGGAAGATCTGCGATCGTTCCCTGAATGACTTTCACCAGTTCAGATTGACTAGAGGCTTTTTCCCATTGATTGCGTGGCGTGAGAGAAATAAAAATGTCGGTCAATTCTGTGCCCATTGGATCGGTAGCGACTTCAGCGGTTCCAATCCGACTCCAAACGAAACGAATTTCATCAGGATAATTTTCGAGTAAGAGTTTTTCAATTCGCGAATTATATTTTACTGATTCTTCGATTGATACGCCTGCAAGTCGTATGGTATTGATAACAATCGCCCCTTCGCTGAGGCGGGGGATAAACTCGCCTCCCAGTTTCGTTGCCGTCCGGCCAGTGATTCCTAAAATGACGATAACAGACACCAATACCAACCATCTGAGGCGCATCGCTATACCCAGAACGAACGTGTAAGCATTCATCATCAGGCGAGTAAAAAGTCCCTCTTTTTCTTTCGCTTTTTTGGGCAGGAAGAAATAATTCAATACTGGTGTTAATACGAGAGCTATAATCAATGCACCTGTGAGAGCAAAAATGAAGGTCCACGCCATTGGATGAAACATTTTTCCTTCGGTACCCTCAAGGGTCAGGATGGGAATAAAGACAACAAGGATGATTCCCATACCAAAAACAATGGGGCGAGCAACTTCTCGACCAGACTGAATCAGAGTTTCTAATCTTTCCATTGGGGTTAGTTTTCGACCAAGGGAACGATATCGTTCTTCGAGATTACGGATATTCGCCTCTGTCATAACCACTGAACCATCCACAATAATCCCGAAGTCAATTGCTCCGAGGCTAAGCAGGCTTGCGGCAATGGCAAAGTGATACATGCCAAAGACGGCGAAAAGCATGGCAATTGGTATTACCATTGCCACTAATAAACCGGCTCGTAGATTGCCAAGAAGGATAAGCAGCACCAATACGACCAAGATGGCTCCAGCGATAAGGTTGTGCTGGACGGTCTTGATCACCTCATTGGTTAAATCAGTGCGATCATAGACGACATTGATGACTAGATCGTCCGGAAGGGATTTCTTCACATTCTCAAGCTGTTTTTTTAAGTCTTTCGTAACCCCCTCACCGTTTTCGCCCATGAGCATGAAAGCAAGGCCGAGAACCGCTTCTCCTTGCCCTTGGGCGGTTACCGCTCCTCGACGAATTTCATGACCGATTTTCACCTCCTCAACAACGTCTCGGATGCGCACGGGTGCCCCATCATAGGCCGCAATAACGATATTCTCGATTTGATCGATGGTGTGTACACGACCGATTCCATGAACGAGCTGTGATTGTCCAGAACGAGTAACTAAGCCACCACCTACATTATGATTATTTTGCTCAAGGGCTTCGAGGATGTTATCAAGAGTCAAATTATATTTGATGAGAGCTGGTGGTGAGACGATAACGTGGTATTGCCGTTCGTAACCACCCCACGAATTCACCTCAGCAACTCCAGAGACTTTTCGAAGTTCTGGTTTGATAACCCAATCATGGATTGTACGAAGTTCTTCCAAGGTCCGCGTAGGATCGTCGGAACTTACCGTGTAATGAAAGATTTCCCCAAGACCTGTTGAAATCGGGCCAAGTTGAGGTCGTTCGATTCCTTCTGGAAGTTCAACACTCGCTAGGCGTTCCGTCACATACTGTCTGGCGTCAATGATTGGTGTTGAATCACTGAATGTCGCTACGACTTGGGAAAGACCGAATTTGGAAATTGAACGGACGTTCTTAAGGCCCGGCAAGCCACCGATCGACAATTCAACCGGAAATGTGATTTGCTGCTCGATTTCTTCCGAGTTCAAAGCGGGAGCAGTAGTATTGACTTGAACTTGAACCGGTGTTGTGTCGGGAAAAGCATCAACCGCAACATTGGTCAATGTCCAAGCACCAATACCAATTAGTGCACAGAAAAGAAGTATGACCAATAAACGGTTTCTCAGAGAAAAGCTGATTATGTTTTCTAGCATTGGTGACTCCAACGATTATTCGTGTACACAACCTGCTCCCAATCGAGATTTAAGAAACTCGGACATCATAGTGAACGTACCGTTAACGACCACTTGTTCGTTGACATCAATACCTGAGATTACATCGATAGTAGAATCAGATTTATCTCCAAGAGATACTCGTCGTAGATCATAAAGATCATCTTCTACTTTCACGAAGAGGTAAGGGTTTCTCTCGAACATTTGAACCGAATCTCTTGGAACACGAAGTATCTCAGCGCTCTTACCAATTGCGATTCGAGCGTGTCCGAACATACCAGCTTTCAATCTCCTATCGTCATTCGAAACGACCGCTCGAGCCTTGAGCATTCGACTGCGCTCATCAATGGAGGTATCAATCCAATTTAATTTCCCTCTCGCAGTCATCCCTGAAAAACCGTCAATAACGGCTTCAACATCCAGATCCCTTTTAATGAAAGCGGCTGCATCGGGAAGAAGGGAAAGCTCTAGCCACATACTTGATAAATTCGCTAAAGTAAACAGAACCTTTCCCGGTTCTACTAATTCACCCATCACTGCATGACGGGTAACGAGTGTTCCAGAAAAAGGCGCTCGAACCATCAGGATAGAAGAGCTGTCTTGATCTCTTTCTATTGCTGCAATTTCCTCTTGGATGAATCCCAAATTGAGAAGTCGTTGTAGCGCTGTCTTTTTTGCTAGCAAAGCAACCTTGCAATCCGCCTCGGCTTCCTGAAAGTCTCTGGTAGCTGAGATATTCTGCTGTACAAGGCTTTCTTCACGCCTATACGCCGCTTCTTTGACTTGGTGATCAATAACGGCAGAAAGAAAATCGGTCTTTGCCTTCGCCACCTCATCAGAATGAATTTCGGCAAGAATGTCGCCAGTGCTGACTTGTGCCCCTACGTCAAAGAGAACATGACGAATCAAACCTACGGCAAATGGTGTGATGTGAGTCAGCTGATTGTCGTTGTATCCAACTCGACAGAACGCCTCAATTACCGGGACAGACGAATTTTCTTGTGGAAATGCAGTCCGAATACCCGCTTTGGATGTTGAAGCCTTGGATATAAAGCGGACCTTCATGCTCTCTCCCGGTTCAAGGGATGTCGCAAGTTGGGGTTGGCAGATACCACACTGGTACTCCAAGACTTGGTGCTCGTTACAGAATAAAGTGGGGGTGGGTGATGGAACTTCGCTTTTCTTAATCACCTTTTTTTTAAGTTTCGGGTTACAAAGAAAACATTCATCTTCGTAGAGATGGTGTTCCTTACAAAAGGGCCGATCTTTTTCTTCTATCTCAGGATGGCAAAGCCAGCAGCGATCTTCATATCGAGCGTGTTCTTTGCACCATAGTCGGCCTTTGTCTCTCAAAGACGGATCACAAATATGACAGTCTTTCGCATTAATACGGTGGGTACTACATTTTTCGGTGGTTGCGTCTGGAGTTTTTCCCTTGCTCAATTCTGGATGACAAAGGAAACATTCATCTTCATAGAGACTATGTTCCTTACACCAGAGGCGATCTTTTTCTTCTATCTCTGGATGACAAAGCCAGCAGCGATCTTCATATCGCGCGTGTTCTTTACACCAAAGTCGACCTTTGTCTCTTAAAGAAGCATCACAGATGAAACATGTTTCCCCTGATATTTCATGTTTATGGTCAGTTGATTGGCCTTGGACATTTGCAGAGATCGTGGCAACAATCCCCATTAATACCACAAATATACCGATTTGCAGATGCGATGATCTATTTTTTGGGTGAGTCATAATCTATTTCCTTTCTTTGGTTTAGAGATTTTCAATTGTTACTAACTTTGGAGAGTGGCTGGCCGATCAGGCCTTCAATTTCAACCGCGATAGCATGATAGAGGACTAATGCTTCTAAATACTGGCTTCGGGCTTCGAAGAATGTTCGCTGCGCATCGAGAACCTGAAGATACTCAACTTTGCCTTCAACAAATGCTGTGTGAGTGTGATCATAAGCGCGCTTGACTACGGGCAACAATTCAGTGTCTAATGCCTGTAGCTCGGCAAACACGCTGCGAAGGTTCTGATATGATTTTGACAACACGGTGTTAATTCGAAGCTCTGCTTCGCGTTTGAGGTGACGCGTAACTTCCAATTCGTAATATGCTTGACGCACATTGCCCTGATTCCGATCGAATACGGTTAACGGAATAGAGATATTAAAAACTGCGGCGACATCATTAGATTCATTCAAATGGCGTACACCAAAACCAATCTCCACATCTGATACAGCCTTTGAGTCTTCATATTCAATTTGTGCTTTCCGCTGCGTAATCTCAGCCGTCCAGCGAGCGACTTGTGGATTCTCAGAAATCCGTCTCGACAAAGCTTCGATCGAAGGGAGAATCAATAAGGGTAAAAAATTGCCTTTCACTCGGTCGAATTGCGGTTGTCGACTCCCCCATTTTGATGCCAAATGTATTTTTGCCGATTTCAATTCCCGTTGAATACGTTGCAATTTCATTTTCTCTTTCACCACTTCGACCTCAGCCTTTGTGAGATCTAAAGGAGAAGCCGCCCCGGCCTTCACGCGCTTATCGATAGCAGCGTAAATTTCCTCAGCTAAATCGAGGTTCTCTTGCATCATCTCACGGTGTCCTTGTAAAGAGAGGATCTCGGTAAACACACGTGCAACACCCGCCAGTACAGAAACCCGAGCGGCTTCATAGTCCCAGGTGGCAAGATCCTGATTCAGCTGAACCGCCGTAATACGCTTTTGACGTTTTTGGCCAAGCTCAATCAGCTGACTGTATAGAAGTGTTGTCTCCATGGAATCGAAACCAGATGAAGCGCCAGATCCAAAGAATTCTTCAACTTCAAATTCGATTTCTGGATTTGGCAAAAAACTTGCTTGAAGCGTTTGCGCTTCTCTGACTCGAACCTGCCATTTATACCGAGCAAGTTTGGGATGATTTAGCAGGGATGCAGCGAAGACCTCGGCCAGCGTGATTTCTCCGGTTGGTTCCTTAAATTCTCCTAATGGACTTTCCTCTTCAAAGCTCAGAGAAGCGTGATTTATGGATTGATGTGGACTGGGTTCGTTGATGATTGAACCATTTATCCAACGGGAAGTCATGCACCCAGAGAAAAAAATTGTGACTGAGAAAGCTCCTATAAGAATGAGAAATTTGTTGTACATAATAACGTTTTGATCGTATTCAATCGTAATCCAGCATTTGTCAAAATAGTTCAAAAAACATCTGACAACGATGGTGAAATGAGGGAATGAGCCATTCCCTGAATATGCCAATTTCTCTTGATGGAAGAGCTTGAGAGAGACAAGAAAATGGCCAAACGGGAATGGTGCTATAAGATTTGCGGATGATTATCCGAGAATAGGATGACCGAAGGGATTGCTCAGAGCAGAAGGACGGTAATTCCGAGCAAAGCCGGAAAATGAGAGATGGGTATCTTTGTGTGGGGCCAAGAAGCATGGATGCTATTACGATCGGGAAGAATAGATGCATAATATGGGAGTGTGGAAGTCGTCTGCAGAAGAATATTGGATGTGACATCACTATTGGTAACATCACTTCTCAACATGTCGCTCATGCCAATATTTTCACAGCCGTAACACTGAGCCCCGCGTAATTCACGTAATGACTCTATAGCTGGTCTGTATACATCCTCTCCTGCTTGCGAATTGACACAACAGTTGTCGTAAGCGGATTTGACTTCACCATGAGCATGGTCATCAATACAAAGGACTAAGGCCTGAGCCCCTGACAGTGCCGCCAAATAAATCGTGCAAAAGAAATAACTTAGTATTTTAACTGATCTCGAATGTTTCATAACCTTAATATAAAATTCTCCAACAATGGAATTCGCTACGATATTTAATTGGGTCAAACGACAAGGTACTTCAGTTCCACTAATTTTTCAATTCATTAGCGTTGATTTTTTCAACCGCAAAGCAACACGTCAGTTCTTTTCCGTCTTCAGAACACCCTATTAATAACTTTTTTGCATCCGGAATTTGGGTATATAACTACAGACTTTCTGAGATTCCGGAAACCTATAAAACGATCGTTATTTAGAGACAACTGACGACGATAAAAAGTTCTTATTTTATGATTTTGGGGCATGTGCAAAAAAACATAGTCAAGACAAGATGCTGAAATAATGTGATATATGTTCTCATGGAAGATGCCTTGTGAAAAATGTGGGTTAGCAATTATTCGTGCCTTCCATTTACGATACTCCTACACTTTTTTATGTTTTGTATTATCGGTGTTTGCAGTTACGCCTTCAGACGGTTTTTGAATATAGATACGGGACCATTAAACGCAGGTTTTAGTTCCTGTCAAAAACTTTTTTTCCCACGCCGCTAATTGCTCTAATGTGGATTGGATCATCTTTTCGGGATTTTTTACTAATACATCTCTTTTTTTAGGTGGAATTTTTACCAGGTCATTTAAGTGCTTATCCGACCAACGGGCCATATGAATCATGACATGGATAAGGTCTTTTCCCGTCGATGTAAGATAGTATAGTTTTCGTCTGCCGCTCTGGGGATGAGGGATTGCACATACTAACTCATTGCATTCCAATTTTTTTAGTCGATCGGTGAGTATATTGCTTGAGATTCCCTCTTCGGCATTCAACATATCCTTATATTCATGCCGACCTAAAAACATGAGGTCACGGATAATAAGCAGTGTCCAGTGATCCCCGATAATATCAAGAGCACAAGCCACCGGACATCCAGAGCGATTGTGATGTTCAATTTTTTTTACCATAAAAACGCTTGCATTATGCAATTAATTGTTTAGATTCTGTAAAATACTTTTATTATGCAATTGATCAATGTTAAAAAAGATCACTTTTATGATTTACCAGAGGTTCCCGATAAAACAATCCTGTTTCTAAGAGAGTTGTCAGTGAATAACAATCAAGTCTGGTTTGCAACAAAAAGCCATTACACAAGGGAGTTGTTGAAATCTCGACAAAATCCTATTTTTCAGAAATGACGGAGCGATTCACTTGGACTGGATAAGCTATTCATGGGGGCCCGCCGTGCGGTATCAATTAATACAAAGCGAAACTCGGGTTGCCGAAAGTAGCATATTCGCTACGGCGATTGTAGCTGTGGCTTGTTGCTCCGGCAAATCGTTTTAGCTAAATTCTAAAAGGGTATGCTACTTTTATCTGCAAATGAATTCAGAGTCATATGTAAAATTCCTTAAATTTCAAAAGAGCGACTCTCGCGTTAGATTCTCGGCCTCGATAAATTGAATAGTATTGGAATTTGTATTCTAAGTTGTTGCAATTTCAGTTTTTAATAAATTTACATGATATCCTGAATAAGGAGCGTGTCTCGTTCGTAGTACCGCCTTCAGGCGGAAGTTTTAGGAGAGCTTCAGCGATCCTGTGATGGAATGTCCTCGCTGAAGCGTCAGACGGACTTCCGCCTGAAGGCGGTACTACGAACGAGCTGCACTTAAATTTATAGTATAGGAGGTTCGGAGGAAAGCCTTCAACCCAATTTTGCCAATCGTTGCGATAATAAAACTCCGGCGAAGCCGGTTAAGTTCATTGTAGTAACTACTCAGGTACTATTTTAGCCTTAAAAAAATACTCTACTCATCTAGTTGATCTTGGAGACTTGAGGCTAAAGTCACGACGAGCATCTAAACGACTGCTTCAATTTTAGGGGAAAACGGTACCTGAATAGTTACTCATTGTATAGGAATTTGAATTCTAAGTTGTTGCAATTTCAGTTTTTAATAAATTTACATGATATCTCGAATAAGGAGCATGTCTCGTTTGTAGTTCCGCCTTCAGGCGGAAGTGTTAGCGATGCTTCAGCGAGCGTTTCAAAACACCGGATCGCTGAAGCTCTCCGAAAATTTCCGCTTAAAAGCGGGACTACGAATGAGCTGCACTTAAATTTATAACATAGGAGGTTTCCTGCTCACCAGCAGGACTAATTTTGCCAAACTTAGCGGTAAAAAACCCCGGCGAAGCCGGTTAAGTTCATAAAAAACTCGGCTTCAGTGTAGAACAACATAAATCTGACACTGACACCCGAAACCTGAATTAAATGTTCACTGTGACAAACAGTTTTATCGAATTGCTGGGAGTATAAGCATGGCACTATGCTTTCTATTCCCGCATTCGCCTATAAAGCAATCAAGTTTATGAATGATTAAACATAATGGAAAAAATGGAGAGTAAAAAATGAAAAAATTTTCACTTGCGACTTTATCTTTTTTTATACTGACAATGCTATGGGCTTATCCTTGGCACATGATTTGGTTTCACGACCTGTACGCTAAAATTGGGGCATTTACCAGACCAAAGCCCATTATGCCTCTGGGAATAATGGCTGTATTAATACAAGGGATGGTGATTGCTTACCTCTATCCATTTTATTATAGAGTAGGGCATCCTGTTTTTCAGGGTATAAAATTTAGTTTAATCATTGGCTTGATGGTGTACACCGTAATGGGTTTTGCTATGGCTGCAAAAATGATGATCGCTCCAATTTCAACATTTCTGATTTACCATACAGTTTTTCAACTGGTTCAGTTTGTTGTAACCGGTGCTGCCTTAGGTCTTATATATGGTCGAAAAATGGAAGTAGATTTAGAGGAACTATAGGTAATGGATGACGTTATGTTCACTATGTAATTTAAGGACAATAAAATTAAAAATGACAGTACGTTGGTTGAGATAGCGTTAATCTCATTTCAGCGATATATCAAGCTTTGGAAATCGTCGTGATAAAATTTTCAAAATTGATCAGAAATACGTTTTCGGTAACAGATTTGCTTATATCTGTAATTTTTTTGGTTACAAAATATTGGTGGCGTAACACGTAGGAGACCTGAGCAATATTTTTATTTTGGCTGGTTTTTTTATGCTCAACTTTTCTCAAAAAAACCAAATTATTAGCATTTAAAATTCCAGGTCTCCAAGTTCGAACGCCACCAAAAAATTATACACCGAACATTACATCAAGAGAGCGAAAAATCGTCCCCAAATAGCCTCACGCGTGCATGTGAGACCTTTGCGAATGGATTCTAATTAAGTAACTTTTTTGAATGCTGATAATTGTTATATACTGCCTGAAAACCCTTAAAAATACCAAAAGAGGCTGGAGAGTATTTCATAGTCAAATTCTTCATGGGTAGACACTGGAAAACTTGCTCCCAGCCCCACTTCGAAACTGGAGTGATCGAGAGGTCTCATTTTTATCCCGGGTGATAAATTCACGGTGCTTAAACCATCCTCGGTTCCATGGAGCACATTTTCACCTGTTAATTCAAGCAGTGCTGTGAAATCATGACCAAAGGGATACATCACCGCGAGACCGAATTCGACCGCAGACGTAACCTTATGTTTCTTTCCCTCTTGATTCGTCGGAAACAGAAACTTTGTCTCGCCGACGAATTCAAAATTATGAAATTTGAATCCGAAATTAATGAATGGTGCAATTTCAAGTTCGTGATTATTACCAATTCCTTTGTTGTCATCGCCGGTAGGAAGCCCCAAACTGACACCATAGCCGAGAGACAAGTTGTGGTCTTCAAATGAAAAATTTGCAAATTTTATTCCGATTTCCATGTTATCAAGGCGAGCATGGTCATCTTTTTTTCTTTGTTTATCAATATGTGTGTAAGGGATCTTTAGTTCTACGGCGACAGATCGATTAAACGCATATTCCAGTTCTAATATAACTTCATGCTCTTTTTCCTTATGCTTGAGGTCATCTATGTCTTTAACAGCGTATTCCAAGCGCACTTTATTCTCAGGAAGTGGTGACGGCACGAACAGAGGATGTGAGACATGAAATCCGTGATGTTCATGTGTATTTTGTTCACCCATTGCTACAAGAGTAATAAACATGGTGAAAATAATGAGATATTTTGCGCTGCATAAACGAATTCTTTGGTTAGTTAAATTAATCATTTTGATTTCCTTTCAATGGGATTTTGTGCATTATAAAAAATAGGGTTTAGGTCTTATAGATAATATAGTCAAGCTTATTTCAGTGTCATGATCTTACCTCCTATACTTCATCAGACCAACAATTGTTTCAATCTTTTCGAGCAGATCTATTATTTTAACCGGTATCCGGGTTTAACTCACCACGTGCTAGACAGCGCCTAATTCGATCGCAATCTTTGGCATGCTAAAGACCACACAGCTTTCTTCGTCCTGAGCAAAGGTAAACACACCATTTTTATGCATTTTCAGGAGGCCTTTAGCTTCATCGTGGCCTATGCCAGTCTATAATCACGGCAATGGCTTTACGCCCGGCATAGGTTACCACAGATATTAATAACACATCTACGGAGGGGCAATGTCGACCAACCAATAGGCCACTTTTTCCTCAGCATAACAATCGGCACCAGACAGTCGTAAGAAAATGTTATCACTTATTTCTTAGATTGCCTCCACCAATGTTATTTCACTATCTGACAAAACTTTATCGATATCGAGAAAAACAATGACTTTTTCTTTAACCTTCCCGATTCCCCTGATAAATGGTGTATCGACATTGAGACCAAACGAGGGTGTTTCCTCAATCTGGTTAGAATCGATATTTAAGACTTCCGATATTTCATCAACGATAATTCCTATAGCGACCTGTCGACCTGACCGAATAATTTCGATGACGACGATACAAGCTCTGTCTCCAGTCAGGGTATCAAGGCCAAATTTCAGTCGCAACTCGGCTACCGGAATTACTTTCTCTCGCAGGTTGATTACTCCACGGATAAATGCCGGCATTTTTGGTATCCGTGTTATATCCATGATTCTGAGCACTTCCTGAATCTTGGAAATTTGCACACCGTACATTTCATCACCGATCTTAAATGTCAGATATTTGCCAGTTAGTATCTCCGATTTTCTTGGGCTTTCCATGACCTGATTTGCAGTGAGATGATCTGTCATAATAAGTCTTCTTTGAAAGTTAAAATTTTTTTAGGTGTTAGGTTTCAGTGTTCAGGTGTCAAAGACCCGTGCTAATGATCTTCAATCTTCTGAAACCTGACACCTGAAACCAAGTTTCGTTTTATATTAACCAAGACCGAGAATCGGAGGCCTTGATAGTCGCT
>JAJFLO010000023.1 GCA_021772675.1 Verrucomicrobiota bacterium
TGCTAATCGTTTCTTTCGATTTTCTGCCTTTTTATGCTGTTTGTCTGCCTCAAGTTTTCGAGCCAGTTTGCTTTCTTTATCCGCCTTCTTCTTGGCAGCATGTTCTCGATCGGTTTTCTCTTGAGCCCGCTTCTTTTTTGCCGCTTTGCTTGCTAATTTTTTTGCTTTGTCTGCGTCCCGTTTGGCCATTCGTTCTTGTGCTAATCGTTTCTTTTGAATTTCTGCTTCCTTATGCTGTTTCTTTGCTTCAAGTTTTCGAGCCAGTTTCCGTTCCTTATCTGCCTTCTCCCTGGCAGCATGTTCTCGTTCAGCCTTTCTCTGAACCTTTTTCTTTTTTGCTGATTTTTCTGCCAATCTTTTGGCCTTGTCTGCGTCCCGCTTGGTCTTTTGTTCTTGTGCTAATCGTTTCTTTCGAGTTTCTGTTTCTTTATGCTGTTTGTCTGCCTCAAGTTTTCGAGCTAGTTTCCTATCCTTATCTGCCTTCTTCCTGGCAGCACGATCTCGTTCGGATTTTCTCTGAGCCTGCTTCATTTTTGCCGCTTTGTTTGCTAATTTTTTTGCTTTGTTTACGTCCTGCTTGGCCTTTCGTTCTTGTGCCAATCGTTTCTTTTGAATTTCTGCTTCCTTGTGCTGTTTGTCTGCCTCAAGTTTTCGAGCCAGTTTCCTTTCCTTATCTGCCTTCTTCCTGGCAGCATGTTCTCGTTCAGCTTTTCTCTGAACCCGCTTCTTTTTTGCTGCTTTGCCTGCCAATCTTTTTGCCTTTTCTGCGTCTCGTTTGGTCTCTCGTTCTTGTGCTAATCGTTTCTTTCGAGTTTCTGCCTCTTTATGCTGTTTGTCTAACTCAAGTTTTCGAGCCAGTTTCTTTTTCTTTTCTGATTTCTTCATGGCAGCACGATCTCGTTTAATTTTTTCCTGAACTCGCTTCCTCTCTGTTGTTTTGTCAGTCAATCCTTTTAGCTTTCCCTCATTAATCATATTTTTAGTGGCACCACTCGTTGCCTCCTCTCTCATATCTCCACTGAAAGTTAGTTGACTGCCGACCTGATCAGTTTTAACTAATTTTTCCAGTTTTTTTAATGCGGTATCATATTGATTTTCAATCAGGGCAAGGGATTTTTCTAACTTTTTGATCTCAGCAGTGATTTCATGTTGTCTAATTCTGTCAGCTTTGCTAAAATTACTTACTTCGCCGTTTTTCTTTAACAGTTTCATAAAGAGATTCTGCCGTTTTTTGATTGTATCGACGTATACCTTTTTTAAGGATTTTTTCCGATTCTCTGCCCTTTTTAATTCGAGACGAAAATCGCCTTTTCGTATAGGAATTGAATTACTATTTTTGCTACCAAAATCTTCTCTAACATTTTCAACTGGATGTTTGTTTTCTCTTGCGATTTTTTGAAGCTCTTGATTTTTAACTAACAATTTAATTTTCTGTTTCTCAGACAATTTGCGTTGTTGGCCTGAAATCATTTTATTTAATCTTTTGTTCAAAAAGACAAGATGCTTTTGCTGCTTTTTTAACGCCTTTTCAAACTTAAATATATTTTTAGCTGCAGTTCTTAGTCGTACTTCAATTTCCTTACAGGCAATTTTTGAAATTTGTTTACTTTTAAAGCTTTCCAAATTAACGCGACTCATGTCTTTAAGTGCGCCATCGAGATCTATTTGTATCGATTCAATTTTCTTGTTTGCCACAGCAATTTGATCACTGATAATTTTCACCTTTTTGTTGAAAACATCATTCCGATCACTGTTTTTCGCCTGTACAGACATAACAAGCATTAGCAATGTAATAGTTAGTATTCTGAAATTAGCCATATATTAAATCCGTTTAGTTAATATAAATGAAATAAATTGAGCAAAGAATCATCTCCGGTAATTATAAAGAATGATCAAATAATCAGAACTCCCCTCCTAAGCAGCAATTATGGGTGAATGTTTCTCAGGTATTGAATTTGATAAAGTCACATAACAATTCGTATAATTCTGGGTATCTTGGGTAAAGCAATATATTTGTCGAAGCGCTTGCTGGAGTTCATCCATAATTACTCCTTCCTAAGAGTAATTTCAGGTAAATACGTTGCAAATCGTTGCTATGAATAATCAACTGCCCCGCAGCAAGCAACGGGGTATCACACACCATGAAAAACTATTGACCTCGACGCAAGTGTCGGGGAACTAAAACCACGAATGGAATTAAAACCCTAGTATTTACATAACCACCAAATTAATAATCAGGCTAATTATTTCAATGACACCTAACCTGAATAATTCATCTGGTTAATTCGTGAATAGACTATCTTTACGAGAAAATAAATTGAGTGTAAAATTATTATCATATTATACTCGAACGAGTTATATTAGCATGAAGCGATGAATATCCAAATCTGGATATTTGTATTAATTTAGAATATATTAACCTATAGATTATTTTTAGCATTCGGTCTATCTAAAACAGAATCGGATGTATACCGAAAGTCATCAGGTTTTCGACAGGTTTCTGTAAAATCACTGCCTAAATTGACAAACGAATGTCGAAAAACTTACTGCTTGCAGTAAAAGTCGCATTACAATCATTCGATCAATTTTCAGCTGCTTTGGATAATTTGTGACACTTCTTGCGTGACATGTTATAATAAAAATTGATTGGATTAATATAAATGTCAATGATGAAAATTTTCTTTCATAACAGATTTAATCAACAGTTCTCAAACCTATTTGATCTCAAGCATCCTATTATAAATCATCTTTTCTATTAGCCGACCAAAAAGATTTCCGGCAAGACATTATTCGGACTTGAGCTACGGTTATATGAGATAACCCATCGGGAAATTGTGATAAATAAATTTATATAAAAATAATCCAATCGCCTACGCAGCCACCGAATATAATCGTGCAAATTTGCAGCAGTAGAGACTTATCCATAAGCTATTTTCAACTATAGGCTAAATAGATAAATGATGTTTAAATCCAAAAAGAATAAGCAATCAAAAAAACCGACAAACTTTGACTCAATTGATGAAGATATGTTTGAGAACCCATGGTTTAATGAGTTAATCATTGCGTTTGAAGATGGTCAGAAAGAATATTTTTCTATAAGGCGGACAAAGTCTGGATCACTAATCCCCCCGACTCGATATAAACCAGATGTGGCATGTACAAAGTTAGATTATTTCAAATGCGACTGCTGCCCCTTAAAAAGTAGTGATGTCGACTGTTGCCCAGCTGCTGAATTACTTGAAGACACCATTTTTAAATTTAAGAATCGGGATTCATTTGAGGAGGTTCGCGCCAAAGCAATTGATACAATCAATCGGCATACTGTTGTTACCTGGAAGCTGCAGGATGTTGGTTCTACGTTTGTCCAGCTTGCCGTATTTTTCAGTGGCTGTCCTATTGGAAATCTATTCAAACCTATGCTCAAATATATTCGCCCGTTCCCAACCAATCATGAATTAAGCAAACACTTGATCAGTAGGATTCTATTAAAACACCGAGGTAAAATCAAAGCGTCAGAAGATGAAATCACTGCTATATTGGAACCATTAAGAACGGTATTTCATCATCTTTCGAAACGATTTTCGGACCATACCGGTAGTAATACAATTCCAAATTCAATAGTGCAGCTTGATGCATTTACGCTATCAATCTCCGTATCTTTTAACGATGTCACAAAAGAAATTGCTGAGGAGCTGGATTGGAAAGAAGAGGAGTAAGCTGGTCCTTTGTTGATTTTTTTTGATCGAGTTACAGGTATCCGTCGAAAATTTTTTTGCGAGTTGGATGACGCAACTTTTGTAATGCCATAACTTCAATCTGCCGAATTCGCTCCAAGGTCACGTTAAACCGTTCGCTCAGTTCCTCCAAGGTCATTTTTGATTTATTAAGCAAACCAAACCGATGTATTATGATACTCCGTTCCCTTTCCTTTAATGTATGGAGCACTTCATCGATTGTCTCAGTAAGAAGATTTGACGATGCAGTATCAGAAGGAGATTGAGTTTCCTCATCGACAATCAGATCGCTCAGTTCTACATCATTTTTGTTGACGCTTTGAAGTGATACTGTCTGTTTTTCCATCTTTTTTAACGCACGAATTCTCTCTACCGAAATATTCACCAGATTGGAAACCTCCTGAGACGTAGGCTCATGCCCATTTTGCTGAATATAACTTTCCTCACTTCTATTGATTTGACTTATTTGATTGGCAATATTTGCTGGGATTCGGATTGTTCGGGAATTTCTTGAAAGTGAGCTGGTTACTGCCTGACGGATCCACCAAACAGCATAGGTACTGAAACGATGACCTTTATCGGGCTGAAACTTATCCACTGCCATTAAGATGCCAATATTTCCCTCCTGGATAAGATCAAGGAAATGAACGCCATAATACATATACTTTTTTGCGACACTTATTACGAGCCGAAGATTCCCTTCAACAAGAGTTTTTCTGGAGGCTTCCATTGTATGAAAATTATCCTGAATTTCATTATATAAAGTTTGAAATTCATCAGAAGGCATCAGTGGAGGTAATAGCGATTCAGTATGGGAATTATCATTTGCTTTATTCTTCAGAACGCTGCAATCAATTTTGTTAAATATATGATTGCTTACTATCTCCAAATTACCAATGCAAGATTGGTAAAATGACCATTCAAACTGAATTCCAGATAATAACTTTTCTAAGGTACCGAGTAAACCATCACGATATTTATTGTACTGTGCTAAATCACTGATTTTGTCCAATCTTGCAGAGGTATTTTGGACAGCATCTAACAATAACACGATTCGGTCTCGTTTATTGTCTTGAACATTATCATCGTCACATTCTCGATAATGTTCAATAATTTCACCTGTCCTACAGGTCATAAGACGGCAATGGATAATCTTTGGAAAATAGCAGAGGTGTTTTTTTAAGCTTTCTCTTGCCTGATAAAACGTGTCGATATGAAATAATTCTTCATCATGGGTGAGTCGAATTAAATTTCCGACTTGTCTCAAATAAGAACGAACCAAATCATCATTTTTAAACTCGGTAAAACGAGCGCCTTCTAAATCATTACGACTTGGCACAGGATCATCAGAATTTAATTCACGCACTGCTTATTGCTATTCTTTTTCTTTTTTGAATTAGCACTACCATCTTTCTCGTTGTCCTGGAAAAATAATAATTTTTTCCCATCCAATTCGATTCGGACCGTAGACCCTTTGCTGAAGTTACGCCTTAAGATCTCTTCGGCAAGCTGGTCTTCTATAAACCGTTCCACTAACCGTCGCATAGGACGCGCACCGAATTCCGGATTATACCCTTCTGTGATGATAAAATCAATGATTGAATCATCATATTTAAGTGTTATTCCATGATAGTCTAACCGTTTTTGGATTTTTTCAATTTCAAGATCGACAATATTAACCAAATCTTCTTTTCCTAATTGCCTGAAGACAATTATTTCATCAAGCCTATTTATAAATTCAGGCCGGAATTTCTTTTTCGCAGCCTTCTCTAAATGTGTTTTAAGAAGTTCATAATTATTATCGAGGATTCCCGAACTTAAAAATCCTAAATTTCCCTCCTTATTTATTTCCGAAGCACCTACATTTGAGGTTAGAATGATGATAGTATTGCGAAAATCAACCTTGACACCTAAACTATCCGTTAAATTTCCTTCTTCCAATATTTGAAGAAGCATATTGACGACATCCAAATGTGCTTTTTCAATCTCATCAAACAAGATTACGGAGTAAGGACGACGTCGAATCTTTTCTGTTAACTGGCCGCCTTCACCATGCCCAATATACCCTGGAGGTGAACCAACTAACCTGCTTACATTGAATTTTTCCATATACTCGGACATATCGATTTGTATAAGTGCCTCTGGATCATCAAACATAAATTCAGCTAACGACTTGGCTAATAACGTCTTACCAACACCGCTTGGCCCCAAAAAAATAAATGAGCCGATTGGACGCCGTGGATCTTTCAAGTCTGCCCGTGAGCGCCGAAGGGCTTTTGACACCATTGATACGGCAGCATCCTGACCAATGACGTCTTTCTTAATATCATCTTCCATACGCAGCAATCGTTCTGCCTCTCCCTCTTCCATACGCTGCATCGGGATACCTGTCAATTTGGCGACTACTGCTGTTATGTCATTTTCGCCAATTTCTTCAACCTTGGCATTTGTTTTCTTTTCCCATTCTTTCAATGTTTCATCTAATTCGGCCTTCAACTTCTTTTCTTTATCCCTCAAACTTGCAGCTTCTTCATATTTCTGCTGGCTTACAGCGACCTTTTTGAGTTTTTTAATTCCTACGATTTCATTCTCAATGTCTTTCATGTCTGGAGGACGGATCATCGCTGCGATGCGCGCGCGTGACCCTACTTCATCCATGATATCTATTGCTTTGTCTGGTAAATGCCTGCCAGACATATAACGATCCGAAAGTTTAACTGCCGCATCAATTGCAGCTTCCGTATATTTAACATGATGATGCTCCTCGTACTTATATTGGATACCACGCAATATTTCGATTGCTTCTTTAATAGATGGTGTATTTACGATTATTGACTGGAAACGCCTCTCAAGTGCCGCATCCTTTTCAACAAATTTTCGATATTCATCCAACGTTGTCGCCCCAATACATTGAAGTTCACCCCGAGATAATGCTGGCTTTAATATATTTGACGCATCAAGCGCTCCTTCTGCGCCGCCAGCACCAACAATTGTATGAAGCTCATCAATAAACAAAATAACCTTCTTTGATCGGATTATTTCATCCATCACGGCTTTAATTCGTTCTTCAAATTGACCACGATACTTTGTGCCCGCGACCATCAAGGGCAAATCTAACCCTATCACTATTTTATCACGAAGTAATTCCGGCACTTCTCCTTTAACAATTGCCTGAGCAAGACCCTCTACTATTGCCGTCTTGCCAACACCAGCTTCGCCTATTAGTACCGGATTATTCTTTGTCCTGCGGCAAAGTATTTGAATGACGCGTTCAATTTCGTTTGCCCGACCGATAACAGGATCCAGTTTTCCTGATGCAGCTAAATCAGTCAGATCACGGCCAAAGGCCTTTAAAGCTGGCATTTTATCATCTGAACCTTGACCACCGATCGTTGCTTCGACCGGCTCTCCGGATTCTGGTGGGATAAAATTTGGATCCAATGCTTTCAATACCTCAGTCCGTACCGTCTCTGCATCAATATCCAATCCTGCAAGGATTTGTGCTGCAACCCCCTCTCCTTCCTTCAGTAGTCCTAGTAAAATATGTTCGGTACCAATATAATTATAATTTAGAGATCGCGCTTCAATTGACGCTAACTGGAGAACTTTTTTCACTCGTGGCGTAAACAGAATATCCCCCTCTTGCATCGTCTCTCCGCCAGAACCTGATCGTTTTTCAACCTCTAAACGGACCAATTCAAGATCCAAATTCATCGCCTGCAAAACAGCGACAGCAACCCCTTGCCCTAGTTTTATCAATCCGAGCAAGAGATGTTCAGTACCAACATAATCATGCCCAAAACGACGCGCTTCTTTTTTTGCCAAGCTTAACACCTGTTGCGCACGTGGGGTGAAATTGTTCATCGGAAAATCAGGTATTTCACCTTTTGCCATTTTAGTGTCTCCTTTTTAATTTAAGTTTTCGGAACCAATCAAAATTGTTTTAGGTAATCGTCATTTTTTATTAACTTTATCAATCCGTGAAGAATGTTTCGCAAACTAATACAACCATTTGGTCACAAAGATGTTGTATTAAATATTCAACATACCGATTAGTATACCTCATAATTTCTACAACACTTTCTAACTCAAAGCGTTGTGTTAATTTATCAAAAATTCTTTACAGATTTCTTCACAGATTTAGGTAATTTTAACAAATATGCTTTTTTACAAGAGTTGCTCTGTAAGAATCTCTACGTTCCGGATTCATTTTCTTCAGGAATAACTTTTGCAAATGACCTGGTTGAATATCGACCATCAGCCGGTTTATAGCATCAATCTTCAAAGATTTAAACATTTTCAAATCAACACCAACACGCAAAGCAGATAATTTTTTCAATGCTTCTTCACTGCTAAGAAGCCTTGCGTGACTTAGTACACCAAAAGCCCTGCTGACATAATCAAATAAATAATTCGGTTTAGTCTCAAGAAGAATATAGCGTGCGTTTTTTTCATGTTCAAGAAGACGATCGACAACTCGTGATATTCTTGCTATTATTTGTTCTTCCGTTTCACCTAGTGTCGACTGATTAGAAACCTGAAACAAATCTCCAAATGCCTCAGAACCTTCTCCAAACAGCCCCCTCACTGCAAGTCCCAATTTATTTAATCCCCGTGTTACAGCCTTTATTTGTTCGGTCAGAACCAAACCCGGTAAATGAAGCATAACAGAGGCTCTTAGACCCGTTCCAACATTTGTTGGACACGACGTCAAAAATCCGATTGTTTCATTGTATGCATAATTTACCGTACGACTAATCAAATCATCGAGTTCATTAATCTCTGACCAAATTTTATTCAAACCAAAACCCGGCAATAAAATCTGAATTCGTAAATGATCTTCTTCATTGATCATGATGCTGAATGATTCTGCTTTGCCAATAATAAGACCAGATCCGATTCGGGAATTTATGTGTTCGTGACTAATCAAATGGCGTTCAAAAAGAATTTGTTTTTCGATTTCGGGAAGACTTTTGATGTCAATAATAGTCGATTCTTGAAATTCGGGAATGTGCTCCAATGTTGACTGTAATTGGTCAAAAATAGTCCGCCGTTCCTTTGCATTTGCTCTCAAAGGAAACAGAAAACCAGAAATATTCCTTGCAAGACGAATTCTCGAACTAATAAAAATGCTTGAGTTACTCACCTTATCTGACAACCAGGGTACAGGCTGGGTCGTTAAATCTTTAATTAATAAATTTTGTTTCATTAAAAGAAATATGGCAATGTTTTGAAATCTGAATCCACTATATATTTGGAATTATAATTTCTTAATACTTTTAATTTGATCTCTGAGTTCCACAGCTAATTCGAAATCTTCGTGAGTTATTGCCTCCGATAATTCATGTTCAAGTTCAATTATATCTGATTCTGGTCCTTTTGCGTCACCTCCAACCTGAGATCGCTCGGACGGTCGTACAACTCTTTTTCCTTTATGGACACCTCCTTTATGAATGGAGGCGAGAAAAACATTCAAAAGATCTCGAAACAGACCATAACAATGCTCACAACCAAAGCGTCCCGTTTGCTCAAACTTCCGTCCTGTCAATTTGCAAAACGGGCAAGTCAGATGAGATATTTTACTGACAGAATCTTCAACTACTTTTTGTTGGAATGAAAATTTATCGAATATTTTTGAAATACTGAATTGTTTAAAATGGTCAAGTTTTAATTCCTTTTTGTCGGCACAAATATGGCATAGGTGTAATGACATTTTATTCCCATTAACAATCTCCTGAAAATGAATTCCAGCTTCTTCTACATTACAAATCTCACAAATCATATCATCCTTTCGAAATTATCCAGAGGCACTCATCGGTTCTCAAACAGAAAATCTCAATAGAGCACCTTTCGAGCCCGTCCGATTCTCGACCTCGCTTAATTGAAGAAGAAACTTGGCTTAGGGTGTTAGGTTTCAGGGTAGAACCGAGCACTTAAATCTGACACCTAAATACTGAAACCCTAAAATGCTTAAATTTCAGAGGAGTGAGTTGGTAGAACAATAGAAATCTCCCTTTCAACCTTTTCCCAAGAATTATCCATTTAAATCATTTACAAACATTAAAGGTTTTAATTTGCCTGTATACCACTATATTTTCAATTCTATTTTGAGACGTAAACAAATTATGACGCGAAAAATTTGTGAAGTTATATGTGTGAAATCGGGACGTAGCGCAGCTTGGTAGCGCGTTTGACTGGGGGTCAAAAGGTCGCTGGTTCGAATCCAGTCGTCCCGACCAATTTGAAGAGACAAAATCACTCTATTCTCAATTGATATTAATGCCTATTGAACTTTCAGTTATTGTACCCTGTTTTAATGAAGCTCACCGAATTGATCATTTTTTTTCCCTGATTGGAAATAATATCGAGTTAAATTGGGAATGGATTTTCGTCAATGACGCCTCAACCGATGATACTGGTGTCAAAATTTCTCGATTTAGGGGGCAATTCCCCAAAAAAGTCAAACTATTGGAATTAGAGAAAAATTTCGGTAAAGGCAAAGCAGTTAGTGAAGGTATTCTTAATTCTAAAGGAAATTTGGTTGGTTATGTTGATGCCGATTTGGCCGCTTCACCTCTCCAATTTCAGAATTTCATGAATGATAAATCTATACTGCAGGGTAAGGAAATGATCATCGGAATTCGATTAAAAACCCAAGATGGAAAAGTAAAACGATTTTTATATCGGCATCTAATCGGACGTCTATTCCAAACATATACATCGATTTTGACAGGGATTTCAGTTTACGACACGCAATGCGGATTCAAGTTAATCGAAGCAACGAGGGCAAAAATCATCGCGGAAAAAATGAAATGTAATGGCTTTGCATTTGACGTTGAATTAATTGGTCTCGCACTTAGAATGAACATGAAAGTGAGGGAAGAATTAATCCCATGGGAAGAAAAAGGAAATACGTCAATTCGCCCACATCACATTATTCGAATGGCCTATGATATTTGGATAATCAGATGCAGCTTAAATAAAGCTGATAAACAATTGTCGAAATAGATTTCAGATTTATAGCAGTCTGTCGGGCTTAGAAAATCGATAGGAGAAAATCGTCAAATTGAGATCATTTTTGCACCAGATTCTTTCTCAGTCCAACAGACTGCTAGTGTCAGAGTTGGTAAAAAGGTAGAAGTTTTTATAAAATTTTCCTGTTTCAAGTATAACATTAGTCGAGTATGTATTTGACACCAATATGAGGAGATCTATACCGACAGCCATCAGGCTTTCGACAGGTTTCTGTAAAATTGTTGCCTGAAATGAATACCGAATGTCGAAAAACCTACTGCTTGCAGTATAAAATTAATTTCATGCTGAAAACTATTACCTGTGAAGCGTAAACAGCTTCCATAAAACATTTCATAACTTTTTGGACCGAGATCTAAATAATGCATCACAATTCCAACGAATCTCGTCCTGATGCCTATCGGACTACCTATCTAAAAGGTTGGACATTTTTAGTGGTTATGTTTTCCCTCTTATTCGTTTTTTTTACCTATAAAGATTTTGGTATAACATGGGACGAATCCGTGCAATCCACCTATGGAGAATTGGTTAGGGATTATTTTGCTTCAGGTTTTCAGGATAAAAGGTGTAATACGTTTTTGAATCTCAGGCACTATGGCCCGCTTTTTGAACTTTTGTGTGCACATTCTTATGCAACAGTTCCTGGCCTTAAATATGAAATCCGTCATTTATTGACCGGATTTGCTGCTGTTTTAAAACATCCCGCAACGATAATTTTCTGTATATCATTTAAGTATCCACTGGTTCCCTATTTTTCTACTATGGCAATAATGATGATGCCCCGATACATCGGTCATTCATTGAATAATTCCAAAGATCTGCCTTTTGCCTGTACCTTTGCGTGGGCTATGGTTGCACTAACAACACTATTCAAATCCAAATTTTCTACCTGGGAATCATTTATATTATGTGGCATTGCATTTGGAATTACGCTATCACTACGTACCGGTGGTTTTTTATTGTTTGGCTACTTATTAGTAATCACGGCATTTTATTTATTTCAATCTCAAAAGTTTGCTAATCTCAAATCAATTCTAAAATCAGACAATCGCCAATATATTTTCAAACCAGTTGCACTTTTCCTGGTTGCATGGGGAATAATGATTATTGCGTGGCCGTGGGCAATCGAACACCCGATTAAGGCACCGATCGATTCGTTTAAGTTTTCCTCAAATTTTTCATCAGTACAACATGTTTTGTTCGGTGGTAAAACCATTGCCAGCAATCAGTTGCCATGGGATTATCTTGTTAGATATTTTATAATTACAACACCAATTCCATTGCTAATTTTATTTTCGATTGGAGTAATGGCCTGTCTCATTTCTCTATATAAAGACTGGAGAAGCCACGAGGCAATGATATGCTTTATCGCATTATTCTGGTCCTTCTTTCCACTTACCTATTCTATCATAATTCGGCCAAATATATACGATGGATTACGTCATTTCTTATTCATTATTCCCGCAATATCAATCATTATCGGCTACGGCAGCGCCTCACTGTTAAACATCACCGGAAACTCGTCCCTGAAGAAATTCCTGGCTATCACTGTCGTTCTGTTTCAACTATATCCCTTAAAAGACATTGTCGCATTGCATCCTTACCAGTCCTCATATTTCAATGCCATCGTAGGTGGCGTGGCGACAGCGCAGCATAATTATGAATCCGACTATTGGGTATCAAGCTATAAGGAAGCCGCCGAGTGGATTAATCAGAAACATCTTACTAGTGATCGGGAAAAATCAACAGTGCTGCTTGCTGCGAATAAGCATTCAAAGATATGTTTTGACAACTATGTAGACAAAGGGATAACCGTTCACACTATTTTCGCAAAAGGTATTAAAACCCCTTTACCCGATGCCATTGACTATTATGTCTCCACAACTCGATTTGATCTTGACAAAAACTTCCCCAACAGTCCCATAATTAAAACAATTGGCCGGGCAGGTGGTATTTTTACCGTCATTAAAGGTCAGCAAGAAAAATAAATTAATTGTAAAAAATGGGGTGTTCTACGTTCGGCTGCAAAAATTTTCCGGATCCGAAAATCGACAGGGCTTGCAACGATCACAATTGTTTTCAGATTTTGGATTTCTTCCAGAATCCAGGGATACTTGCAGGCCGCCAGGCTTAAACATTTATGCCCATCTCATTACATAAATAACTCACTGTAGAATCGAGTAATGCACCAAGCTTTCCATTGCTAAACTAAATGGAAAATTCATCCATATTGCCGTTCTTGACATATTGAAAAAAATCATCCATAAAATCCATCGGAAATATCTCCCAATAGTCTCGGTCTTTTGTGATGTATTTTTTTGCTGATGTTCACTATATACTCAAAAGTATTGCATCTTTCGTTACAAGACATCAGAACATCATCCAAAATTAATTTTCAATAAGCCGAAACACATTGGCGCCCTCAATGGATTCCTGCCAGATGTAGTTTTGCTCGATCCAGGTGTTAAAGTTCGGGCTCATGGAATTAAAGAGCACACAGAGTTCTGGAGGATTTTTTTGCAACTCTAAAAAGACGTCTTTCCAGGTTGTGACACCCATCATTTTGTAATGCCAATCTACAAAATATTTTATTGCGGGTTTATTTTGCGAATAAAAGTATACGCTTGGATGGTTCCCGTCGACGAAGGCCCTCATACCTGTTAATTTCCGGTTCAGCAATTCAGAACCAATAAATCGATCGCGAACAAACCAGTTATCCTGATTGTATTTAGTATAGCTAATTTCATTTGGATGTTTTGTCAGATAGTTCTTATATATGAAAAATGAATAAAAACTTACAAAGAATACAAGAATGACTAAGCTAACCTTCTTGTTTATACTATCACAAAAAAGACCAAGCCCTAAAATAACACATGGGATCAAAAGAATGTAGTAATATGGAAGATTTGATCCTGGTAAAGCGATAGCGAAAATGGTAGCCAAAAGAAAATATGATAGTATCAACCCGGATGATTGGTCATTTTTTATCGATTTAGAAATCGTACCCACATATGCGAATATAATCGGGTAGGTAATGACACTTACAGCTTTATCAAATGGTATCAACAATACAGTTTTGACAAATTTCATATTTGAAAGGTCTATATCACCTGTGACAAACAATATATTTTGTTTAAAATGTAAATATAGATCAAGTATGCTATAGCCATATAACCAATTACTAAAAACATGACAGACCGACACAACCAATACAGCAATTCCTATACGCTTTAGTAATTTTTTTCGATCTTTCCAGTGGCATTGATAACCGATAATAAATGGAATGGCAAAATACGGAAGAGTCATCTGTTTGATGAGAAATGATATAGTAAGCAGCAGAATTGATCCCCAGAATAAAAAATCATTGCCGGATTCCCGATACCGCTGTAACACTAGGTATAATGTCATCAGTATCGGAAGAATAAATATTTCAATATTTGAGCCATTGATATGACAGGCTGGCAAACAACTGAATAACGCCCATAATATCATGAGCAATAATACAGTGTCTCGTTGAAGGTTATAGCGGCAAAGAATGATTAACAGTCCAAGTGTAGCAAGAAAAATTGCAAAGGTCGCCAGCAACTTTGGCGCCAGCTCATAATTTCCAAATAGATTGATGGCGAATCGGTATATAATATAGCTGCCAATGGGTTCATTTTCCCATAGCGTCACATAGGGTTTACCCCCTTCTATCCAGTCCTGTGCGATCACAGACAAAATCGCTTCTTCAGCTCCAAGTGGTTCATGGAATGTATGGCTACGAAGCAAAAATATTGTTGTGCAAGATAAAATTAGTATTAAGCATCGAGTAATGATGTTTGTATTCAAACTAATCTCGTCTTTTCATTTTCATTGTTTTATACTGCAATTTGTGGTTTTTGGGATCCCGAACAGGGGATCATTTTAAAGAAGAAAATTTATCAAAACTTGTCGAAAACTCAATTACGCTCGATATGGAATCGATTACTACTGTAATATCATTTTGTCATATCGATAACCTTAGCGGCAATCCAACCAGTACGAGATTGGCCGGTTTCCTTGTAATCAATTGTAATTATCTTCTTTGATTTTGAATTGATTAATTCATTTTCCTCATAATTTGCTAATTGCACCAGTGTTTGCAGTGAATGCGGAAATAATTTATAATTATTGACATTAACCAAGACCTTCTGCGGCGAATGCCGCAGAATTTTTTGTGCAACTTCCATTTGATTCTTGAGTGTTGCACCATGGTATATTCCTCGGTTTCCTCCGTGGGTGTGTATGTAAATTATTGTTCCGGAGATCAACAGCAGCATTGCAACTGCATAAACTCCAAACATAAGTAGATGCCGTTTATCTCCAATTCGTACATTAAAATTTCTCCACATAAAAAAAAAGTAGGCGAACCAGACTCCAATCAAGTATTGCGGATGATGCTGGTGTCGAACAATGACAAAGAATATTATATTAATAACGACAGTTAAAATACAAAATACCGAAACCTTATCTTCCAGGTTCAGACTAATATTACCTTTATATTTATTTACTAATTCCAAGATTGCTGCATAGAATCCTAAACCGAAAAAAACAAAACTCAACCAGGTTAGAAAAACCATAAAATTTGTTAAATTATGCGGATATGTAAATTGATTAGTATACATTTCAGGTAGGTAATACTCACCCCAGCCCCAGAAACTAAAATACTTCATTCCCAGCACACTATTGATTAAGGCATCCATAGTTGAATCCTTTTGACTCTCCTTGAACTGAATCTGACCGATAATATCAGTAAAATAAGGAGCGACGGCGAGGATGACAACGATGACACCCACAAACACTGGCAAAACATGATGTTTCAACCATTGTTTTTCCAGAATTAATAATGCCAGGAAAAACGAAATTACAACCAAAGTAGTGATTAAATGAATATAGATCATGCAGGTAATCAACAATAAGCATATATATAGCTTATATAATTGTGGATTCTTCTCAAATTTTATAAAAGCAAAAAAAAGAAGAACTGACAACGGTATAACAAAACAATTATCCCAAAGTGCTCGATTAAACATCAGTAGATAAGGCGACGTAAATATAACGAGAATAAAGTATGGCGAATAATCGAGTTCTTGACTGATCTTGATCAAAGCAAAGAATATTATCATTAACGTAAGAAGATTTTTAGCTAAGCTGATCGTTATGAGATTTTTAGTTAAGAATAAACAACACTGATAAAACCACGTCGGTAGCGGACCATAAAACACCCCTGCAGTTCCCATTAATCCCTGTCGTGCAAATTGTTGCTTGGAGTTTGCAGTGATGGCATTATGGATGAGAAGCGCTTCATCATTTATGAATGGCGCATCTCCCGGCCAGATAAGAAAGAGGGAACTTAATAACAGCGCAATAATCCAAAATAATGATTTTTTATTGATATTAAGATCTGTTAACTTTAATGTCATAAGGAATTCGCTTAATAATGATGTAAATTTTCGAATAAAGTATAACTTAATTTCACTCAATTAAGGAATTGTTAGAGGGCACAACTTCACTGGGATTTTTATAAATGTCAAAAAACACAACTGAAATAGCGAACTCCGATATGCGCCTTTTTATTAGCTTACCCTCTTATTGACAATAGAAACTAATCTTTCATAAACTGTTCTAAATGAGTAATTCAAATTTGATATGTCCCGAATGTAAAACAGAATTGAGCGAAGATTTTCTCCGTTGCCCTTCTTGCCATGCCAATTTATTAGATGCATCACCTTGGAAATGTGATTATAATTTGTATGCAATCTCAGGATCATTAATTCTCTGGTTAATGTTCACATTGGCTAGGCATAAGTTCAATATACCCTTTGAAACGGTTTTTAGTGATGGAATTTCAAATTCTATTCTATTATTGGCGGTTTACGGAATATTTATCATTGTATTTAAGTGGAATCTTTTATCGCGTCAACACAATGCATTCCGAATAATTCGGCAGATTCTCACCACTGAATTCGCTACTTGCAATGATATCTTAAGTCGGCTAAGAGAACTAGTCAAAATCAATAAATTGGGTTCCTTCAATAACTTGATCGTTTACCAGCGTCTCCACTGGATTGTATTGGCCAAACAGTTAGAAAACCCAGCTGAATCAGGAATCTTAGAAGTTTTAAAGCAACATGCCGAAACAGATTGGGATTCACTGGAAAATTCGTTTGCGATCACACAGTTCCTAATTTGGCTTTTACCTACAGCTGGTTTTTTAGGAACCGTTTTCGGGATGACGCAAGCACTAAAATCATTTTCTGAAGTGGTCGCCCGTGGAAGTGATTTAGGATTCTCAGCTGGGCTCACCGCGACAGCTCAAGGTTTAGGTGTTGCGTTTCATACGACACTCGTCGGTCTTGCCATGGTTATACCGTTACTTGCATTTAGCACATTTTTAAAACGTCATTCCCATTTATTCTTAGAGCAGATAGACAAATATTTTATACGATTCGCTACGGAAGTTTTTATCGCACCAGTGGAAATACAGGAAGATCAGAGAATAATTCCAACAGAACCCACCATCTCAAATGATAGTGATTCTATTGAAGAAAATGAATTTAGTGAAGTGGACGAAAATGAGCAGGAAAACGACGTTGATATGCAGTTGTAGTTCGACCCCGTTCGAATTAATCTTAGGCAAAATTTCTATATAGCCTGTATTATGCTAAAGTTTCATTTAAACATTATTCAATACTGAGAGAATGCATGCGTCACAAATACCGAGACCAGAGTTTCCAAATTCCATCCCTGCCATTTTTGTCGATCATGCTTGGATTAATGAGTGTTATGGCACTAACGACAATTGGAATTTCAGTAGAAGAACGTATTGAGCAAAAGAAGATATCAACCGTTGAACTTGTGGGAATTCCAGCAAATTTCATCCCCTTTCATATGCGGTGCACAAAAACAATTTTGTCCTGGTTGGATGAGCACAATACCTGGCAAGACATCTCGCTTTTTGAATTGGTAACGTTGATCAATTCAAAGAGCAAAACGATACTATCCACCAGCAAAAGTCAGGCATTTTTAGCATTCATTAAGAAAAAAACCATCGAAAATCGCAAGTTAAGCTATTCACGGCAACAAAATACCCTAATCCTCTGGATTGAACCCGACGGGGTGGATACCGCCACTATTGTCCAATACATTGTCAATAATCATAAATTGCCATTACGAATTGGATCATTACCGATCCTAGAAGGAGAAGATATCTTTCATGAAGCAGAACCAGTCGATTAGTATCGATTTCAGCGCTCTTGTCGATATTATTTCAAATGTTGCGGGCATGATGATTCTCCTTGCCTGCGTAGCGATTATCGTCAATTACAAAACTGACAACAAAATAGGAATTGCCCAAAAAACTAGTAAATCAATTTCATTTCCCCTGGCATACATTCCTGAAAAGCGATCATTAACGATCTGCCTGAAATATGATAAAATTTATATGCTACCGGAACAAGCATTACTCGAATCTATAACCAAAGAAATCAAAAAAGGGGATGTCATAGAAAGCCTCAGTCTAAAGAAAGACGGTGTTAATGCTGTCATTGAATTAACACCGACATTTACCGGTTATCGATTCAAATTTAAGCTTGATAAAGATGGTGGTGCAAAACTTAACGAATCATACAAAACTGTTGAATTTCTTGACAAAATAATTCAGAAATTTCCGCCGAAACGTTTTTTCTATGTGTTCCATACCTGGTCCGAATGTTTTACCGAATTTAGAGAGGTACGAGAATATTTATTCGAGAATGGTGCGGAAGTTGGCTGGGTTCCACGCACTGATGATCCAAAATCATTCGACATCATTTACTCCATTGGTGAATATGATGAAAATCTCACAACCATCAAAGCACAATGATGTGATTTATAATTTATGAATTGTGATTGAAACCTGAAACCTAACTATAATCTATGTTTTCGAAAGAATATTTATTACGTTTTCTGATAATCGCAGCAAGTTTTCTCTGTATTATCGTGTCATTAAGTTATTTTTTTTTCCAACGCGACCTGTATGCAGAGTGGCTATTTTCACTCAACCAAACTCAAGGTAATGCGTCAGAAGAACAAAGCTTTTTTGATCGACTATTTGATCCTGGTCGCTACGACCCGCATTCAAATGATATTTGGGGTGGCAAAAATAAACAAGATCCTTTAAATATTGTAAAAAAGAGTTCTGCACCACAATATGGATCGACAGCCGGCTCGTCAATAAACAAACATCATCTCAGACTAAGAGAAACGATTTTAGCTCAGCTAATTCTGATGGATCGATATGGTATGTCCAAAGAGGATGCTTGGCGTATCATTAAAGGCCTCAAAATCGATGGTGCGTTTCACAAATACGAGGAAAGTCGATTCATAAATGAACTGTTATGGTTCAAATATCAGGATGACAGAAAAAATAAATCCATTATTTCTGCACTCAAAGAATCAGGGAGTGCCCTGACAAATCAAAAGTATACATTCTTTGAAGACCTGTATTCAGTCGGGGTATCCTATTTATTAAATGGTAACGCTAAAGATGCGAAATTCTATCTCACACAGGCTTACAATGAATGGCCGGCCAGAGGTCGAGCATTTGGCAATGTTTACCTGGGATTGTTGATTACTCACGCGGTTGCAGGAAATCATAAAGAATTCTTAACCATGATCGACCATATCAAGACGTATTATCCGGACTGGCTTTATGTCGAAACGTTTATGCCGGACATAATAAGTTTACACCAAATTTATCCTGATTCCGCTTTGCTACATGCTCTTCACGGGCGCATGGTTCAGAATGTTGAAGATTATGCATCTGCATCAGATGCCTATCAGAAAGCACTCCATACTGGTTCCCTAAATTCATTAGTCACCCAAAAAGTAAACCATTGGCTGAGTGAAATCGAAAAGGACAAGTCGTAATGAATTTACTCATACTATGTACATGGTCATGTATACTGATCTACATCTGGATGGTAAAATCGAAGTATTACTGGCTAAAACCGCCCATAAAACTCTGTATTTTATTTGGAACTGGTGGGGTGCTGTCAACCATACCGGCACTCATATTCAATCTTTTCTTGAGCCGGGAAACGGAATTATGGGTCTATTCCAGCAATAAGATACACAGTTTTCTTGGATTTTTTATCGGCGCTGGCCTGGGAGAAGAATTTTGGAAATTATCCACTGGAGTATTACTTCTATTTGTTATCCCTGCGAATAAATTCCGTTTATATCAGGCCGATATCGTTTTGGGATTCGTTACATTGGGATTAGCGTTTGGTGCAGTTGAGAATTTGGTTGCTTACTCACATTTGGATATTGAGTTATTAATCAGTAGAGGACTTATTGCGATTCCCCTGCATGGCAGCATGGGCATGATTCATGGGTTAGCTGCCGCTAAATCGTTTGAACGATGCAGTACTATCCCCTTGTTTATAGGTTATTTTATTTCCGTGATTATACATACATTCTGTGATACGTGGAATATAATTCTACCATTAGAGTTTACGCACTATTTTTTAACATTAACTGCCGCAGCGTTAATTTTTTTGGGAGCAAAAACCTGGAGGAAAATACCTGAAATGAAGAGCGTAATTCAATCATGAAAGAATTGATTAACTGGATTAATTCAACCTTCGGAGTAAATCCGGTATTATTCTATAAATTTACATCATCCTTTTTTATAATAATAGCAGCCCTTATTCTCCGTATAATCATATTGAGAATTACGCATAAACAAACTGAAAATGATAAAATTCTCTATAGATGGCGTAAGTCCGTTACCTACATTTCGTTCTTTTTTGTCCTCATACTGGTTGGCAGGATATGGTTTGAAGGAATCCAAACTCTGTCTACATTTCTTGGGCTTTTATCCGCAGGTTTAGCCATAGCATTACAAGTTCCAATTGTCAATCTTGCGGGATGGGCATTCATATTGTGGCGCCGTCCCTTTGAGGTGGGGGACCGCATTGAAATTGGGCAGGTAAAAGGGGACGTAATCGATCAACGGATATTTATGTTCACGATGATGGAAATAGGAAATTGGATCGACGCTGACCAAAGTACCGGACGAGTAATCCATGTACCTAACGGCCGCGTATTTCAGGAGCATCTTGCAAATTATTCTAAGGGATTTCAATACATTTGGGACGAGATTCCCGTTTTGATTACATTCGAAAGTGATTGGAAACATGCCCATAAAATATTGCTTAATATCGTTAATTGCCACGCCAAGCATCTATCCGACTCAGCACAATCAAAAGTTAAACAGGCAGCGAATACATATCTGATTCATTTTAATAAACTGACACCTACCGTCTATCTAACCGTGAAAGATTCTGGTGTTATGTTAACATTGAGATATTTATGCGAACCTCGTAAACGTCGCAATGCAGAAGAAAAAATTTGGAAAGATATATTGACCGAATTTGCAAAACACAACTCAATTGATTTTGCCTACCCAACACAACGCTTTTTTAATAATCCATCAGAAGGAAAAATTGGAAGTAAGCCAATAGATACTGATTCAACTTTCCAGAATTAGTAATTCTCTTTCCTCGGAGCTTTAGCCTGATTAATTCATGCGATTCGTCGCGAGAGCACTTAACTCGCTCATAATAAGGCGATTAGTGAAGGATTCACGGTGACAGTGAATTTACATTCACTAAGATGTGAAGTCGAACTAAACGTATTATTTGAGCAGAGATTAGAGTTCATAGCAGAATACTGGTGAATTATTCAGGTTACGAATTACGTGTTAAAAACTCAAGACTCTAAAAAAGGAACATCATGAATCTGAAAAAATTGAAGGAAGCGGAAATTTCATTTTTCGACCGATATCCCGAAGGCTTCAACCATCCTGAGATGGTCGCCTTAGGTAAAAAACATAAAATGGACAAAATGATTACTTTCACGCAAGAAAGCTTTTCAAAAGGCAATTTTAAGATTTCCGATTCAATTATTGAAACAATGGTAAAGGTCGTTAGCCGTTCGTCCATGGTATCCGTATTTGAAAAGCCAAAATTCAGGGATTTTGCAAACGCCTTAGTATTTCCAGACAAGAAAATACTTGTCGATGGACTGGAAGAGTTGTTGCACGGAAAAGAGCAGCAGGGATTCGATCTGATGATTGATGTCCTTAAAGACGGAAAATTAGCAAAATGGTCACTAATAACAATTTTTGCAACCTATTTTCGCCCTCAGGTTGAGGTGTTTGTGAAACCGACTACCGTTAAAGGCATTATTGAGCATTTCGAACTGAAATCGATAACATATAAGCCCACACCAACTTGGGCTTTTTATGAAAAATACCGTTCCATTATCAATGAGATGAAATCTAAAGTTGACAAAAGCATTGCTCCAAATAATGCTGCATTTTCCGGATTTCTTATGATGAGCTTGGAAAACAAATAAGGAACGTGGAAAAAAATAATCATCCCAAAACTGCTTAATAATAGCGATTGTTTCCGTACTTTTCTGCTCAGAACTTAGTACTTGATAAATGTTTTCTCTTCCCTTTTCAAGGTCTTTCATGTAAAAGCTGAGCTTAAATC
>JAJFLO010000221.1 GCA_021772675.1 Verrucomicrobiota bacterium
GAATGTTTAGAACAATGCTCGGTGAATCTTTGATATTGTATGCCACAAATGGAACCGACCAAGCATTACCTGACGAGCATCGAAATGAACGCTTGGCAGCATGAGGTCCACCTCAAAAATGAACTGCAAAACTTGAGTAAAGTCTGCTTTTGCTGAAAAAAGAATATCTTCAGTTATCCTGCCGTTATCATACAGGTCCTCATTTAATTTCAGGTTTTCGCCAACGACATTTAATGTTTCATTGAATAACTCCAGAAGTTTTTGTGATTTCAGATACTCATAGCAGGCAATTTTTATGTCTTTTGTCAATCTACGCTTAAAGGTTTGAAGATTATAAAACTGTGCACTTTTGAGATTCTTATTTGATTGATAGTCATCAATAATTGCTGGTTGATAAATCGGAAATGAAATGACTAGCTTACTTTCATGTTCTTCTTTGCGAATTGTGTCAAATATGTCATTCTGGACATCGGTCTTGAATTGCTGGGCGTTCAAAAGGCCATTAAGAGTCTTATGTATTGGATTTAACAAATCACCCGTAGGGACTTCAAATGTTCTGACGCCATCAGCATGAGTATGCCGGGATTTTATCTCGACAACAGGAAAAAACTTACTGCGAGCTAATTTTAGAGCGACAATACTTTGACGATAATTTAATTGATTCTGTTTCAGGGATAGATTTGACTGAAGACCTAATTTTACATAATCATCTGCTGACGTTAACTCGTTATTTTCATTATCTGAACTTTGGGAGTTGACGCAGATGAAAATAAATATAAGAACAAAGAAGGTTGTGAAGTTATTTTTCATAGCTTTTTTTGATAAGCACGAATTCAACAAAGTTAACTGATCTAAAAGTTTATGCATAATGCGGGTTAGACACAGACTGTATAATAGTTTGCAATTTATTTTAGTACATTACTTTATAGTAAATTGAATTCCATCGGTATAAATTCTATGCTTGGCCTGATTAATTCATTTTTGTTACGACTTGTCTGACTCTGGCAGAAAGTGCATATCCGATTGGCGGGAGGCCAGGGGCCGTGTAAGATCAATTAATTATGAAAGTTATGATGTAAAGCAAAAGAATATCACAATCAAATTTACACTGATGAATTTACAATGAAAATAAACAATCAAGTAAAAGAGATACTTCTTGATTTGCCAATATTTAGACTATGTTCGGAAACGGAGTTATCTCGTTTTGTAACGCTCATGTCTTGTGATGAATTTGTCAGATCTGATATAATATTTCATCAGTCTGAACAGGGAGATTCGGTATATCTAATAATATCAGGAATTGTTGAGGTTATTGGAGAAAACGACATTGTTTTATCAGAACTCAAAACAGGTCAGTTTTTTGGAATTGATGTTATTCTTAAAAATGAAGTCCGAACTGCAACTGTTCGCTGTGTATCCGAGTCAGTGCTTGTATATAAAATCACTAAAAAAGATTTAAAAACATACTTTGACACCTTTCCCCATCTCCAGCAACCATTCGCTCGCAATGTAGAAGATCCATCCACTGAATTATATTATCAGGATCGCAAACGAATCGATGAGTTACTGTCTGAACTTCATATTTTTAAGTCACTCGAGGATGGGGAAAGAAAGCGATTATCCTATTTAGCACGGATACAACTCCATAGCAAAGGCGATTGTATTTTTTCACAGGGTGATGAAGGCGACAGTGCTTATTTAATTTACACAGGGCGAATAAAAATTTCTGCCAATGATGGCAAAGGGAAACAGGTTACGTTTGCGACCTTAAACAGGGGCGATTTATTTGGGGAACGCGCCATTATAAAGCAGGAAAAACGCAATGCTACGGCAGAAGCTATTGGAGATGACACCGTCCTTTGTCAGATTTATCAAAAGGATTTCGACAAATTATTAGAACAATACCCACGTTTAATGGATCATTTTAATAAAGTTATAGAGGAGACAGCAACGACAAATTACCTTAGGGTAGCGCTATTGGAATTTGTAAGAGAAAAAACTGGCATACTAATTGCCTCATTTATAATCCTTATTTTATCAATCACATTTTTCCCAATCCGTTATCTTGTAAAAAAAGATCCACCACAGTCATCGGAGACTCGACTGATAACGTTACCTGTGGTAGATGCAATCCCCATTAAATCATCGACGAAAACCATAACATACAAGGCTTTCGGGACAGTAAATGAAGATAAACTTCTGACATTATATGCATCAGTATCAGGAAAAATACTGCGTGCGCCGGCCTTAGGTTCAGGCCAGAAAATCAGTAAACAACAGGAATTATTTTCGATAGACACAACCACAATCGATTTACAGATATCCTCTCTCAAAGCAAAGCTTGAATCTCTTACAATTGAAAAGACACTTTTAGTCAACGAAATAGAGGTACTAAAAGAACGCATTAAGCCCGCTGAAAAATTAGTTAAAATCGCCAAACAAGCTTTAGAAAAACATAATGAAATTCAAGATCTTCGTCGAGAGAATTTCAGGGGTATTCAATTGCTGTTTGATAACAAAAGTATTTCTAAAAATGAGTATGCAAATGAAAAAGCCAGATTGCGCAAAACAGAGCTGTCTGTGCTTAATGCAGACAAATCTTTACAGACGTCACTTGATTCACTTTTATCCCTGAATCACCTGTTACAGACAAAGATAGCCGCTCTGGAAATGATTCCACAGAGATACACACAAATGCAAAACACCATATCAGAGAGCATGAAAAATCGTGATAAAGCCATTGTTCGTTCGGAATTCGGTGGACGCATTGTTGAGGTTTTTGTCAATGAAGGCCAGGAGGTTTCTATGGGGAATCCTTTGGCTAAAATCAGATCAAATGATACCATTTTCATTGCCTTGAACATACCCGACACATATTTGAAATGGTATTATAAAGGGCCCCTGCCAAGACTGAATTCAGGCCTTGAGAGTCAGAGCCCGATACTTGATATCGTTTTGGTTAGTACAGATACACCTCGCACCTATAGCGGCGGTTATATAAAAACGATTGGGGAGCGGCTGTTATCGTCGTCAAGATCACTCCCGGTCGTTATTTCTAGAAAAAATCCAAGAGATAAAAATGGTAATATAATTGCAACTGAAGAACTGCTGCCGGGAATGCCATGTTATGTAGAAATCCCTCTTTGTCAGGTGCCTGATGTCATTATTGTTCCCGGAATTGCGGTTCAGAATGGTCAGGAACTCTATAACCTACTTCCGACTTCGACAGCAAATACCTATAAGCTCCAGATTATCAAACCAATTCATATCATCCATGAAGTGGCCGAAGGCTATATAATTGATTTAGATTCATCTGTTGATCAACTCTTAATTGTCACCCACAGAATCGTCAATGCACAAAATGGCATGCTTGTAACCAGACGTCTTACCCAATAAGCGCGGGATAATATGAAATTTACCGAATGGGGAATAAAGAATCCAATAACAATTAGTCTGGTGTCCTATATTATTCTGGCGTTCGGTTTTTATGCCGCGTTAAATATTCAACGCACTAAATATCCTAAATTTACATCGTAACCGTTCAGCCCCCCCGGTTTTCCTTTTTATTAGCGCTGTGCTCTGCTGGAGCAGCTATGCTACGGCAGCAGCGGGAATTGGGGGGGCATCGTGGCCGCGTCGTCTTTCAGAGATGACATGTGCCAGATAATTC
>JAJFLO010000222.1 GCA_021772675.1 Verrucomicrobiota bacterium
GAATTATCTGGCACATGTCATCTCTGAAAGACGACGCGGCCACGATGCCCCCCCAATTCCCGCTGCTGCCGTAGCATAGCTGCTCCAGCAGAGCACAGCGCTAATAAAAAGGAAAACCGGGGGGGCTGAACGGTTACCATAAAGATAGTTATAAAATTGTGGTATATCTGGATGTCTGTTTACTAAATCTTCCAAATCTTTAATACAGTCCCTCGGGTTGACGTGAAGTCCATGGTACAACTCCTCCATTTTATCCTGGGCTTCTTCAGGCAATTTTCTTATTTTATTGTCATCGACTGGTTCATCAGTTATTTTATATTTTAATTCTGACAACACATTACTAATATCTTGACCTTTATTAACAACCTTGCTTCTTTCATCGTTCAGCAGACAGCATTTCTTATATTTTTTACCACTGCCACATGAACACAACTCATTTCTTCCCATTTTCTTTGACTGTCGGGTGTTCATTTAGTATTCTCTAATATCCAAACTATGTTTTAAGTTTACCATTGAATTAAAATAGGCATTTTTATTGCAGCTAACGTCATTCATGAGCTATTTGAGAGAAGCGGCAGCGGATCCCAAATTAGATCCATGAAATTGTTCGGCTTTCCTTGAAGTTATCCTGTTATCTCTGAAGGTAGATATGCAACCAGCCCCCAATCCTTCTATCAATAAGGAAACTCGGAGGTAACATGTTTTAAACATTCGTCCACAGTCATTTTAAATGTCGGATACCATCGTCCTGTGTGTCTCATGTAGCTGTATTGAAACTTCTCATCACCAAGATACTCAAACTTTACAAATTTACTTTCGAAAAATGGTGTGTGAGCATTCGAAGGGCATTGATATTTGACACAGAAGTAAAAACAATTTCTATGCCATTTCGTGTATATATCAACGATATGATTGATTGTCAGATTTTTGGGTGCAGGCTTTAAATATTCCGGTTTAAATATCTTTTCTACAATCTCACCACCCTTTTCTGTCAGATATTCCTTTATTTCTTCTGATAATTTGGGCTTCTCTTTTGATGCTGAAGACTGACTATAATTCCAAGTTTTCTTTCGGATTGCCATATTTCATCGTCCTATCATGCTGTCATGTTTTTCCGCCGAACGTTTGAATTGATCCACCTGCTATCCGAGAAAATATCGATTGGAATGGTGACCCTGATGACAACAAGAATAGCCAAATTCGCGCGTAGTTATAACAGGTTGGAATCTACATACTATTAGATGAGTTTTTTTACTTTTGAATTCCAGAATATATCACTATTACCGGGGAAGGGAATCGTTTTCGATAGAAATGGATTCCTCTACGATCGACCTAATCGGGGATAGGAACTGGATATGTTTCTCATCCAGTTCGTTTCCACGTTAGTCTTTGCCTACTAAACATTAATGAATCTGATAGTCTCAGATATCGTTGAATTAACCCACGGTCTGTCCGAGTACCGGCAGCTTGGTGTTTACGCTTATAAAGGCCGTTGGCGTTCAATGCTTTGTTCTAATCTTCTTTCCATTGTTTCTGTATGTTATTCCACGCGTGGTCGCTAGCTCTTTCAATAGTATTATTATCATGGATTTTAAATTTTGTTTTGCAACTATTACAGATATAATACCGTATAATATCTAAAAGATTATTCCCATTCTTATCCGTATTAGAAGATGATTCACCAATCACAAACTCAAGTAAATGAGACCGACATTCAGGGCATATTTTCAAGTATTTCCCAAATGGCCAAAGCAATAATTTATTAATCGTTTTCATTTATTATTGGAACGTTGAGATCATGCATCCTTATTAAGTAAAGCGAAGCGGTGCGTAATAAGGATTGCATGAATCGTTTTGATATCTTTTTTGTTTCTAAATTTTGCTGATTAATATTGATCTTGTCGGAGTTTTTACGAATCGTTTCCGTCAGGATAGGATTCGTTTTTGATCAACCTGGTCAAGTTCTGCTGTCCAGCAGAATTCATTCAGTTCTTTTCCACGCGGTTCTCCCACCTTAAAGCATTACTGAACCTGATGTCCTCAGATATAACGTTTTGGATAACTTATCAGAAATACTGATCAAAAAAACTTTAACTTAACCAAAAAACGCAGCCAGTATTTCTCGTTAAGTTGATCCCATTGTTATGAATGGTTACGGAATATCTTGAGGGAAACTCGTATAATTCTGAAAGGATTCCTTCGACAACGAATCAAGAATCGTATGATTTCTCATATTCCATGCTCGATTGATACAGGAATAAATATTCGTAATTTGGGCTTTATAATACTGCTCACCTTCAAAATCTGAACTTTTCATTTCCTTAGTCAAATTGTCAATATACTTTTGGGCATCATTAAGTTCTTTAATCAAATCATTAAATTCGTCGGGGAATTCTCTCCTCTCTATCATCTTTCTCTCCTTGGGTTAATGACATTCAACAGAAAAACCTTGAAACAAACAGTTTATACTTAAACTATTTAAAATTCTTATTTTGATCGTAATCCCATGATTCTTCGAATTTCAATCGGCAAATTGGCATTTCCAAATTGAATCTGAAGAATAATTTAAGTGTAACCTTCTTTTATCAAAATAGATATGTTGAATGTCACCGTTTTTTTATCTCGCAGTGACTTGCACCAAAATTTTTGAGTGTTTCAGAAATTTTTAAGGTACTTTCAAATTTGTGTTCTAGATGAAGATACCTTAAGAGCTGCCCAGAGACTGAAGGATTATCGGTGTGGCAAGTGACAAAGATAGTTCCTTTAGTTCCTCTATCGCTGCATACGTCTTATCCACAGCCGTTCGAAGTTCAGCTTCAAATCCTGCGCCTTTGAACCTCTGAAATCTGTCCAGATTGGCAAAGGCCAACGCAATTCCAATTGCTGCGATAGACAATCCCATTTCCGCAGGCCTCTTCATAATGCCAAAGGATATAGGAGCGGTTACCAGTGCGCTGATTAATGTTAAATTTAGAATTTTCATTACACTTTGCCGAACGTTGAAGTGATCCACCTGCTATCTGGGGAAATGTCTTTCGGATTCATCACGCTGATGGAAATAATAATAGCCAAAAATCGCGCGCTTGTATAGCAGGTTGGTATCTACATACTGTTTTGTTATGCTTTTTGTATAGTATCGACATTGACGACCATCAATGTTGAATCAAAATAGTACTTTTCTGCTTCGTACTCCACTCCAACGTGTTCCGCTATTCTCTTGAAGTTCTCGAATACTTTCTCTTCCATTGCAAATTCTCCTGAAGAGACTCCATAATCATTCATTACATCCGTGAAAGATATAGCGTCTATTCTGAAGTCTGTTTGTCCGTAACCGCAATTCAACATGAATTGTCTTGCAGATTCCTCACTATCTGCTAAATAACAGGCATTCTCATTGTACTCGTAGCACTCTTCGTAACGTATAAAACCACTGTATCCGATGGTTGTATTTGAATCTTTGTAGCTTATGATTTTAGGGCATAACGTTCTGGATAAGTCACGTCCTATCCGAGTAAGTATTAGTTGCTGTTAATGTGTTGATGGTAATAATAATAACTAAAATCGCGCGCCGAGATAGGACGTTGAACTTCATCCTATTGTTAGACATTTTTTAATCGCCATATGTTTCTTTATATTCCCTTTTCAAGTCTACATACAATTCGTGCAACTTGATATATCCTTCATCTTTCTTATCTGGATATTCTTCTTCATCGCTCAAAGTCATATCAAGAACATCAAGAATGCAATCCAAATCCCAACTGTAAAATGTAATAGGTCTTGTTCCCTTGTAATTCTCAATTCTGGTGTCAAGTCCAAAAGCTTCACACATTTGCCATGTGTGTTTTTGTAGCTCTTCTAACTGCACCCCTGATATCTTACGTTTAACGGGAATATCGTTTTTTCCAAGTTTCATAGGCCTCTATTCTTGTGCCTAACGATTCTCTTGTTAGCGTTCTTTTTCGTATCTTGCTATTCTGATCTCAGAAGTTTCGCCATAACGAAAGTAGATATTTCCTTCCATCTCGTCTTTGGTTTGTGTTTGACGAAACCAACCCCATCCAGATACTTCATCATCTTCGTCATTTCCAACAAAGCTAAACCCGATAATTTCTATTCCTCCAATTTTCTCTTTCACTACATCCATTTCAATATGAATGTAGCCAAATCTCATTGTGCCAGACTCTTTAGTGAACTCAACACAGGCTTCTTCTAATTCATCAACATATTCGGTGTCCCAAGCAGATGTTTCAGTAATTCGCCATTTTCCTACATAAGACATGATTACTCCCTTATACTGATTATCTCAACACCTACTTGCTAACGTCAAAGTGACAAATTTACTATAGCATAGCGAAGCGACGCAGTATAGCAAATTGGAGTCTACCGTTTTTGTTCTGCTAAGATGCCCAGGTAAGCTTTAGTTTGCGGTGTTCTGCCATACAATCCTGTAAGTACAAGTTTATCAAACTTTGGTATGGCACGCCAGTCTGTTCAGCCATCGTTTTGAAATACTCAATAACGTCCGGTCGGATTCGCAGGGTAACTTGCTTTTTCAGTGCCTTGGCATACGGATTCTTGCGCGATTTGAATTGAGAAAGATCATATTCTTTTTCCATGATATTCACCTTGAATAATACTTTGATTCATTTTTTGTTGCGCGCCGCGTTGAAATAAGACGAATAACCTCGTCATCAGCACGATGACAATGGCATACCATCAGCAGCCGAAACCGGGAACTCAGGCCAAGCAGCAAAAATCGATCTTCCCATTCCGAATGTTCGTTGTCATAAAACTCGACTGCATCCTCGTCGTAAAAAACACTTGCAGCTTCTTCGAACGTGACGCCATGTTTATCACGATTCTCTATTGCTTTATCTGAATTCCAATCAAAATGATATGCCTTCATTTTTACAATGTATTTACAATGTCGGTAATTTCAAGCGTATAGTACAAGTAAAAGGGCAGAACGTTGAACTCGACTGCCTTGTTATCCTGATGTTAATGATTTAATTGTAGTTAAGTAATGCTGGTGCTAATTTTCGTATGCAGCCGGACGAATCATTTCCGTTAGGAATGGATTCGCTTGATTTACGGACGTCGTGGATGGTTTTCGGAGTTTTACCCGAATAGCATCCGCAAAATTCTTTTACCATGTAACTTTGCCTTACGAATTCCTTACCTCGATAATATCCTGAATCATCCACCAGAAATACCGACGGCAGCATCGGTGCCGTGTACGCTTAATAGATTATAATTAATAATGTTATAGATTTTTTAAAAATAAATCGAGTAAGTAAATAAAACTTAAATCAGATTTTTGAACGCGATAATTGCGTTTAAGTATCATACAGCATGACGCGGTCTAATCCACAAAACCTTAAACAAAATAAACGACTGACATAATCGATTTTAAGACATTTCAGTGAGCCTAAAACAAAAATAAAAAAGACATTATCTATTTCCTATAAATATATTAAACGTGCACGGCACCGAACCTCGTTTCAACTTTTCATCGAAATTACTTAATTCACTCGCATCAGATAAAGTAACCGTCATGCCTTTGATGTGGGGAATCGGAACTATCCCGTCAAACGGTGGTATTACTAAGACATTCGACCCTCTCCTGAACAACGAAACTCATCAGATAAACTTTCAAACTCACTAAAATCTATTCCTGAAACGAATAGCCACTGACCATTAAAACCCGCAACATCTTCAATAGGAGTTATTGGCAAACCAGATATTGCAATGAATTCATTAAATTTGTCCTTTTCAGTTCCAAAGTAACCAATATTCATTTTAGAAAGTTTAGATATATTGGGGCCGATCATATCCTTAGAATGAACTACCCCGCCGCAAGCGGACGGGGTATCTCCTCCTCAGAACAATGTTAGTTGCCTGTCACTGAGCTTCTCTTTGTGCAATTGTTTATATTGCCCAGTGTTTCCTTGGTTCTTGATATATTCACGTATAACCGTT
>JAJFLO010000223.1 GCA_021772675.1 Verrucomicrobiota bacterium
GTAAAATTACTCATCCGTAGCAACCTGTTGATAACTCGATTTCTGAAAATAAACTAAATCCATAACATGTTTTCATAAAACAGGTTGTGGCTTTATAGAAATTTAATATTTCGAAATTCGCCTTTTCGGGACAGACACTAGGTAGTGTATTCTAAGTTGTTGCAAATTTGTTTGTAATAAATTTCCAAGATATCTTGAATAAGGAGCGTGTCCCGTTTGTAGTTCCGTCTTCAGGCGGAAGTTTTAGGAGAGCTTCAGCGATCCTGAGTTGAGATGTCCTCGCTGAAGCGTCGTTAAGACTTCCGCCTAAAGACGGGACTACAAACCTTACCCTGTCCGGGTTTTGTTTGCGTTGATTTGATTGTATAAGCACTTGTATTCTTAGTCGTTACTATTTGCACACAAAAACCCCGGCGCAGCCGGTTAATTTAACTATTTTGCGACTGAATTTCATGTGACGGCGTATGCGTATTGGTAGGTATTCGGTGAAGACATTAGTAGCGCGGGCATTCCTGCCTGCGTAAAAGATTTTTCTCAGCCAAGAATGACCGATTCAGGTAAGTTGCCTAAGGTCCGTTTTGTTACACATAACTTCACTATATACTGTCACTGATTACCATTCCCCTGCCTATCTCCCTTGGTGGTTTTACCGATTTTCCTGATTACCGATTACTGGCAACGGATCACTTCCGCTTTTACGGCAGGTTAATCACAAGGTCTTCTTTTGCATAAATCCAATACGCTTTTAACGTCTCCATATTTCGGCCTGACTTAAGAAATGCTGTACCGTTCCATGTCCATAATTCACCTATGATCGCTGAATTTTGAGGTAATTCACCTGGAATTAATGTTCCAATTAAATTCCAACCTTTTTTCAGGTTGAATGACATAACGGACGGATCATTTCCCGGAAAATCAACAAAATACCCGGTAGTGCCGAAAACCCAATACCCAACACCTGGGATCAATTTGTTGTGTAAAGCTGATGACGCTGATACATTGGAAAAATTAAGATTTTCCCATAGCCATACGGAGTTTGTCAGGGACGAATCAAGCTGGTCATTCACTGTATCATTGACAGCAGGTTCCCATGCGGTCGACAGCAAGTTCCAGCCCTGGCCAATATCAGCAGTGGCACGCAATGGATTGACAGAATTATCAATTTCAATTTTGTCATTTATTCCATCCATATCAGTGTCTGAAGAAAATGGATCGGTTTTCTCAGCCTGCTCTTCTATATTGCTCAAGTCATCTCCATCCGGGTCCTCCTTATCATCTGTAACACTTGTATTATCACTGTTTTTCAGAGATGGATCTAATACGCCGCTGACGTAGTGTTCAACTTCAAAGCTGTCTGTCAAATTGTCTTCGTCACTGTCTGCAAGCGCGGGGTTCAGGCCAAATAGAGATTCAAATTTATCTTTCAACCCATCATCATCTGTATCTGCAAGAAATGGATTGGTATTAAAGAATTCTTCGTCACTATTGATCAAGCCATCATCATCATAATCTTCCAGATTATCATTGATGTTGTTGCCGTCGCTATCATCAATCAGTGGATCTAATCGATTCTCAGTATAATGGTCGAATTCAAAATCATCATCTAAACTGTCGTTATCGGTATCTGCGGTCCCGGCAAGAAGACTGTCATTATCATCGGGCCTGGCAATTACTGTAGTGCTCTCCTCTCCCCCTATATCGATAACAATAAACGGGGTCATCCCATTTATTCCAAGGTATTCGTCCATGTTTGCCAACCCGTCACTATCTGTATCAACAACCATATGATTTTGAAAAACGATGGGGTCAATACCATTTAAGACTTCATAATTATCATCTAGTCCATCATTATCACTATCCCAGTCAGCAGGATGAGTCGTGGCACTTTCTTCGAGGGAATTTATCAATCCATCACCATCAATATCCGCATCGGGATCGCCAATATTGCCGTTTACGGGATTAAAATTAACGGACAGAAAATCATACTCAAACTTATCGTTAAGGCCGTCACCATCGGTATCGAGTAATTTCGCTTGTGTTGTGTCTCCTGGGAAATCATTTTGAAGCGCGTTACCAACACTACTTGTATTGTCAGCAGCCATCAGTGGCGGGATGCCATTTTTCCCTTTATATTCATCGATATTATCTAAACCATCATTATCCAAATCACTGCCGACATTGCCATCGTCGCTGTTGTTCGGGTCGAGATTATTATCTATCTCGTATTTATCATCCATGTCATCATCATCGCTATCCCAGTCATTGGGATCGGTCAGAGTCATTTCCTCTTCAAAATTCAGCAGGCCGTCATCATCGTAATCCTCCAGTGAATCTAATACTCCATTTGTGTTGGTATCGTCGTCCGACGGGTCTATTATATTATCTGCTCCAGCATCCGGATCGATTTCATCAAGGTTATAGTGAGTAAATTCAAATAGGTCACCGAGCATATCATTATCCGTATCTCCAGACTGACTATTTAACTGATCCTCCAGATTCGATGAATTCGCTGCTGCGATACCATCGTTTTCCGGATCGACTAAAGGCGGTTCTCCATCTGGCCCAGTATATTCATTAATGTTAGATAAGCCATCATTGTCCAGATCATCCAGATCATCAGTGACACCATTCAGGTCAGTATCATTACTTGACGGATTGAGATTGTTTTCAAATTCAAATTTATCGTCAAGATGATCGTTGTCGCTGTCCCAGTCATTTGCTGAAGTTCTAAACTGACCCTGGAATTCCTGAAGATTGGTCAATCCATCGTTGTCCAAATCCAAATCGCTGTCGTTGCTGCCGATGGTTAGTCCGTTATCGGTTTCATACCAATCCGGAATACTATCCCCGTCGCTATCGGTATCGATCGGTATAATTTCAGTTGTGAAAAACGTTCCGTCATTCAGTATTGCGGATCGGTTGAAATTTAACGGATCGGTAAAATCTTCAGCTCCTTTCGGCGATTGAAACTGGTTTGAAGGTGGGGTGCTCCACTGGCCGTCATCAGATGGAAAATAGGCGATTAATCCTGATTCAGTTCCGGCTAATGATCGATTATAATTGACCGACACTTCTGCAGCAGTCAGCGGCCGGTTCCATATAGTCAATTCATCTATTTTTCCGGTGTATTCGCTGCCTAAAACAACGGGGCCATTACTTGTCAGAGGGACTCCGTTTTCAGGAATTGCTGTAATTGAGTCCTGTGCGCTGTCAAAATAAATAATTAATTCATCAGCAATAGTATCAAATGTTATCATTAAATGAGTCCAGGTATTTGGTATGATATCATTTTCGCTGATTCGACTTACAGTCCCGGAGCTGCCGTTATTGTCGATTTGTATGCTTATTTCTATCTTACCATCTCCTGTTAATCCAATCTGATAATTATCACCATTATCAATGAAAAGTCCGTTTCCTGATGCAGGGGTAAAAAGCCAGACACCAATTGAAAAATCGGTTAATCCGTATTTGCTGTCGGCCGGAATAGAAGCCGAAGCGGTATTTGCCGGGAATTCCAACACCCGAAAGACTGACGGATCTCGACTGGACTTTGGATCAGGATCTATATCATCCTGCACATTATCATCATCTGTGTCCACATCCAGCGGATTTAATCCGCGTAAAATTTCTACATCATCGTTAAGACCATCGCCGTCTGTATCGGCATTATTGGGATCAGTTTCATCCCCGGTATTCTTAACGCCGTCCTGACCGACAAATTCGTCGTAGTTTGATAGTGAATCAGAGTCAAAATCTGCATTCGCATCCACCGCGTCTGCCGGATCAAAGTTAAGTGTTGTGAACTCAAAAACATCCGGAATCAGATCGCTATCCGAATCGATTCCGTTTGCATTCATCACATCACCGGTGTCAGCCGTATTTATTTTTGCAGCGCCGTTTGTCGTATTATCTTCTCCAATCAATGGTGGATCACCGAGTTTGCCGAGATATTCATTTATATTGGAGACCGTATCCATGTCCAGATCCAACTGACGATCATCAGCAAGAGCATTTAACCCGTTTCGGACTTCAAATCCGTCATCCATTGTATCATCGTCGGAATCCCAATCAAAGGGATTTGTGCCCGCCTGTATCTCCTGCACATTCGTGAGACCGTCACTGTCTGCGTCAAATTGTGCATCGGAGTCGTTATTTGGATCAAGATTAAGATTGAGCTCGATCCCGTCGTTAATTAAATCGTCATCAGTATCCGGGTCTGTTGGCAGGTATCCGTTTGCGATTTCTATACTATCACTTATGCCATCACGGTCCGTATCAGATTCAAAAGGGCTTGTGCCGGCAACTTCTTCTTCACGGTTTGTCAATCCATCAGGTTCAATATCTTCATCTGGGTCGATTATTAAATCACCGTCGGCATCTTTTTCGGTGGGATCTAAAACATTTTCTTCGAAAAAATCTAATTCAAATTTATCACCCAATCCGTCAAAATCAGAGTCCGCCAACCTTGGATTAAGCGGGTCGTCATCAACATTAGGATCCAGCATTGCCAGTCCGTTATTGTCCTCGTCGATTAAGTGTGGATTTCCATCCAGCCCAAGGTATTCTTCAAGATTACTCAGTCCATCCAGATCCAGATCCAGTGATGCGTCCATAACCAAAGGATTCAATCCAAATTGCAATTCAAATCCATCGTCGATAGTATCACTATCGCTGTCCCAGTTATTCGCCATGGTTCGGGGTTTATTCAGAAATTCGTTTAGGTTTGAAACCATGTCGCCATCGAGGTCATCTTCAGGATTAAGGTCATTAGGTGCAGCGACAATGGTAAGCTCATACCAGTCGGCGATACCATCACTGTCCGTGTCGTTATCAAACGGCGCTTGGCCATTTACAAAATTGCTGCCTGAATTTAATCTGGCGGAAAACGAAAAATCCAGCCGTTTTGTCATATCCTCTGCACCTTCGGTGAAGCTGAAAGATGCAGATACTGATTCCAATTGACCATCGTCAAATGTATAGTAAGCAACTAAATTAACTTCATTGCCTGACAATGAACGATCATACAATGTTGAGAGTTGTGATTGGGAAAGGGCTGTATCCCAAATTTGCAGTTCATCAATCATACCATTGAAATCTTTACCGACCAGAATCGGGTTTTCTTCAGTGACAATCAATATTCGATCAGAAATCGGAATAGTTGTGATGGCGGAACCGTCTAAAGCAACAGAAATGGTATCATTAACCGTGTCGGCCGTGACATATACATGTGTCCAGGCATCGACGGGAATCGGGCTGGGGCTAGTATAGTCGATGTTGTTACTGCCAATACCAATAAGTGAAATTTTTACAATCAGTTTATTTGATGAATCAGTTCCAATATATAATGTGTCTCCATGATCAAAGAGCGCAGCCTCATTGATGCTGTCGGGATTGATCCACAAACCAACCGTGAAATTTGTAAACTTAAAATCGTTTCTTGCCGGAATTGTCAGGCCGGATGAATTGTTTGAAAACTGAATAACTTTTGCCGTGTAAGGATCCAGGCTGTTAATTGGGCTGCTGCCTGAATTTTTTTCCGTAAAATCGCTAAAATTGTCGTCATCAGTATCAACGTTTATCGGGCTTGAACCAAGAGATAATTCTACCCCGTCTGCTAAACCGTCGCTGTCAGTATCATTTTGATTCGGGTTCGTTTCGTCACCGGTTTCGACGATGCCGTCAAGTCCCAGATATTCACTAATATTGACGATATCATCATTATCAAAATCGTTTGTTGCATCGCTGCTGTTATTGGGGTCGAAATTTAAATTATCAGCCTCAAATTTATCATCAATGCCATCGTTGTCGGTATCATTATTAAATATATCGGAGCTGCTGAAAAGATCATTCGTATTGGGTTCCGCCGACGTCGTTCCTGTTATCTGAACCAGGGGGGCTTCATTATCCTTGCCGATATATTCCTGTAAATCCGTTAACAGGTCGCCATCACTGTCATTTATATCATGATTATCAAGGGTTTCAGGATCGAAATTGTTGTCGATTTCAAATTTATCATCGATTTGATCACCATCCGTATCCCAGTTTCCCGGGTTGGTTCCTGCCATCTCTTCTTCTTTATTTGACAAATTATCGCCATCTGCATCACCATTTGCATCATTGGATATAAGCGGATCAAAAATGCCGTCAGGAAAATATGTAAATTCAAATAAGTCCCCAAGCTGGTCATTGTCGGTGTCTGGAAGAGATGGATTGGTATTGGATTGCGTGTTTGCAGGTTGGTTGGGAGACGCAATTCCATCCGGTCCGGTTGTAATTAACGGTTTTTCATTATCTGCTCCGGCATATTCAAGAACGTTTGACAATCCGTCAGCATCTTTATCGTCCGCATCATCCAATATGGAATCTCCGTCAGTATCGTTATCGAGCGGATTTAAGCCATGGTCAGTCTCGAACTTATCATCCAGCCCGTCATCATCAGTATCCCAGTCGCCGGCACGTGTTTGCAGGACGTTTTGAAATTCTAATATATTTGAAAGTCCGTCGCCATCAGAGTCAATACCCGCATCTGTGAGATCGTTCGCATTTAAATTATTCAATAGTTCATACCAGTCAGGCAATAAGTCTCGATCCGTATCAACATCGATTTCTGTTCCGCCGACAACAAACGATGTGTTCTCTTCCAATTGCGCTGCAACTGCAAAATTTTGAGGCTGGGTGAAATTCTCGGCGCCCTTGCGGGATTGATAAGGAGCCATGGTAACCGGCCATTCACTATCATTAAAGGTGAAATATGAAACCAACCCTGATTCGTTTCCGACTAGCAATGACTGATAGTTTGCATCGACTTCGGCGGCAGAAAGTGGACCGTTCCATAATTGTAATTCGTCAATCAAACCGACAAAATTCTGTCCCAATACTAAGTTTTTCGATGCATCCGCAATAGGTATTTCAACGCGGTTTACATCTCCGCTTATGGCGGTTAGATTGGAGACAATACCATCCAGGTATATCGATAAAGTCTCATTAGGTAAATCTAAAACGACACCGACATGGGTCCAGTGATTGAGGATCAATGGTTCAACCGTTTGCCGGGTGACATCCTGACCAGTTGTATTGCGATAGCTGAATTCAATCTTGAAATCGCCGGTTAAACTTAATATATAATTATTACCTTTCTCAATGATAGTGCCAGCTGCAACTGGATTTACCCAAATCATAAGGGATAAATTAGATAAAGATAATTCGGAATAATGAGAGACTACGGCTGTGTCAGCAGGATTGTTAAATGAAAGCACAAAGTTTTGTTGAGGAATTCTACTATTCTTGGGATTTGTGTCTACGCCGTCTTTGATACCGTCATCGTCGCTATCGACATCTAACGGATTGGTGAGCTGGTCGATTTCAAGATGATCAAGCAGTTCGTCATCATCGGTATCTCCTTTAATGATATTAGTTTCATCTCCGGTAAAGGGAGTGTTATCAGGCCCCAAAAACTCTGCACGGTTGCTAAGTATGTCGTTATCAGCATTCAATGCAGCATCAGAAGAATCATTTGGATTTAGCCCGGCATCTACTTCAGCACCGTCCCAGATGTCGTCACCATCAGAGTCTTTTTCCTCGGGATCGGTATCATCGGTAATACTCTGAGCGTTGGGTCCGCGAATACCGTCGACGCCAAGGTATTCTTCTGCATTCGTCAGGCCATCACCATCAATGTCATTGTCAGCATCGTCGGGATTATTGGGATCCAGGCCGATGTTGCGCTCGGTTCCATCATCGATCAGATCATCGTCGGAATCCGGATCGAGCGGATCAGTATTATCACCAGAAATATTTCGATCCGTGTCCGGACCAAGGTACTCTTCAATATTGGATAGTCCGTCACTATCAGCATCACCACTGCTGTCATTTGTCAGGGGATCAAGCTGTCCGGCCGAGTTGACTTCAAACAAATCATCAATATCATCGCTGTCGGTATCCACCAAGTCTGCTCTGGTACCTGCATCAAATTCAGCCTTATTGGTTAATCCATCCCCGTCCTTATCGGCATTGGCATCGTTTGTAAACGGATCCAAATCGTTCTGGACTTCATATCCATCGTCTATTTGATCGTTATCGGTATCAGGGTTCTTTACAGACGTACGGACCTGGAATTCAGCTTTATTTATCAGGCCGTCATTGTCGAAATCAAGGTCACCATCTGCTGCGTTATTGATATTAAATCCATTAAGTGTCTCAAACCAATCCGGCATGCCGTCACTATCGGAATCAACGTTAACCGGAGCTGTATCGGCAACGAATGAAATGCTTGCGGGTACGGTTGCTGACTTCGTAAAGTCTAAAGGTTCAGTCATATCTTCGGCGCCGTTCGGAATTGCATAGGGCGGGGCGAAAGTCGTACTCCATTGATTATCGTCAAACGGGAAGTAGGCGACAAGTCCACTTTCATTGCCGACTAAACTTTGAACGAGTAACATAGAAATTTCGGTTTCAGTGAACGGTTGATCCCATATCTGCAGTTCATCTATATCGCCCGAATAATTACTTCCCAGGATGATCGCGTTATTATTTGGCAGGATTTCCTGTAACGATGAAATGTTTGTCGAAAATGAATCCACAAGATCGCCTATAGCATTATGAATATAAATGGCGGCATGATTGCTTACGGTGTCTACGATGACGGCCAAATGCCACCATTGATCAATATCCAGCGCCGTTGTTCCAGATAAGTTCAGGTTTGATTCGCTACTTGATTGTGGATCGATCAGTTTCGCATTAAATTCGGGTACGTTTGCACTATCCAGTTTTAATTCCAGATCGGTCCCTTTTGTGAATAATAATGACTCATTTATACCATCAGGTTTAATCCAGATCAGGATAGAAATAGTTTGCAGGCTATATTTAGTTTGAGCAGGAATCGTTACCTGATCTGTTGCAGAAAAATTTAGCAGATGGGGAATTTGCGGATCTCGGCTGTCAACCGGGCTAGTATTGTTCTGCCGCTCTGTTAAATCAGAAATATTATCATCGTCGGTATCGACATTATCAGGAAGGGTATCGTCTAAATTCCCGGCAATGGTATCTTTTCCCTCATATTCATCAATATTCACGACCGTATCCCCATCGAGATCACTTGTCGAATCATCCATAAGCGGATCTAATCCGTGAGTAATTTCGTAACCATCCGGTATACCGTCGCCAGTTCCATTTCCTTCACTGTCGCTGTTATTTGCCAGCGTTGTGTCACCTGGAAAATCTAACAGACTGGCGATCGCTGGATCAGCTCCGTCTGCCTGTAGAGGCGGAGTCGTGTTTTTACCTTGATATTCCTGAATATTTGTCAAACCGTCGCTATCTATGTCATCATCCGTATCGATATTGCTGTTAGGATCCATAACGTTGTTGACTTCGTAATTATCATCAATGCTGTCACCGTCACTATCCCAATTTAACGGATTGGTTTGTGCGCTTTCTTCATCAGCAGTTATCAATCCGTCTAAATCCGGATCGCTATTGGTTTCAGGCATCCAGGCTTCTATCACTCCAGCGCGGTAATTATCGAATTCGAATTTATCTCCGATTCCATCACTATCCGAATCTCCGGACGTCGGGAGTAATGTATCGGCGCCATCTCCATCGGCGGCAATGTTATTCGTGCCGGAATCTATTTTCGGACCAGTACCGATATTGCCGATATATTCCTGAATATTGGTCAGACCATCGTTATCTGCATCGTTGTCTTTATCATCAAGACGAGGATTGAGTTGACCGGCTGTGTCAACTTCATATTTGTCGTCCATTCCATCATTATCCGTGTCCCAATCTTCCGGCAGGGTATTATTCTGAAATTCCTGAAGATTCGTCAGGCCGTCGTTATCTGGATCCGCGCCGGGTGCCTGCTCAGCTGGAAAATTTACCAGATGCAACGTGACCCAGCCGTCAGGCAGTCCATCTCCAATGCCGACATTTTCGTTGAAGACGGTAAATGCCGTGGATTCAATTTCAGAAATGCCATGGGTAACCCCGGTAATAGGCGAATTTAGATCGACATTTGTTTGTATAACGCGAAAGCCAATACTGCCTCCGCTCGTGGTTTTCGGCGCTTCAATTCTAGCTGCTGATCGGCACTCAGAAGCACCACTGCCGAAATTCCCGCCTCTGAGAACTTTATCGTTGTTATCAGGGCCTAACGGATCATCAAGATTGGTAAGGGGTATGTCATAGTCCCGTAAACCATCCCGACACCATTCAACTACATTTCCATGTATATCATAAAGTCGAAAAGCATTCGGTACTTTTTCTCCGACCGTATGAGTCAACGTTTGACTGTTACTTGTATACCAACCGATCGGATTCAAATCTGTGTCAGAACCATTATTATATGATGTTTCTGTTCCCGCACGACAGGCGTATTCCCATTGGGCTTCACTGGGGAGATCAAAAATCAGCGCGTTTGCAAAGAGTGTCGACAACAATTTGGTATATAAATTAGCGCTATTCCAATCTACAGATTTTAAAAACCCAGCATCGATTAGATCCCTTACGCTCTGCGGTAGAGCCTCAATAACATTCGCATAATTTCCTTCCACAGGTAAATTACAGTCGCCACCGAAAAGGCTTGGATTAAAAAGATTGGCCAAATTGGGATCAGGCGCTGATTTATTAAAAAAACAATCAGCAATCTTAAAACCAGATGCGGGAACGTACGGACTTCCAAACAATGACATACCGGATAACCATTGTTCCTGGGTGATTTCATATTTTCCCATCCAGAACGGCTGCGAAATCGTTACTTCATGCTGAGACTCGTTATCTTGACGTCCCTCCTCTTCCTCCGGCGACCCCATCATAAATGTTCCAGCCGGGATTTTTCTCATCACAAGCGGTACGGGAGAAAGGCCTGGGCTATTGGGTAAATCTATGGTGACGTTACCGTCGTCAGCAGTGATTCTCAGTTTAAACGTCGTGTTAACATCATTTGGGATACCAGCAACGGTAAACACATTAGCAATATCCCACGAGACATGTCTATCACCGGGAAGCACGTCTTCACCGATATCATTTGCAGATGAAGATAAGGGAGATATCGGAATCCAGCTTGATCCGTCGTCGGTGGAGTAGTCGATTGCAATATTACAGGGATCATCTGCTGTAAAATTATAAAAAATTTCGATCACCTCACCCCGTTGCTGAATTAAATCAGTCGAAGTATTAATCGCCGTGATTACAGGAGGAGATTGTGACCAGACAGTGTTAAGAATAAATAAATAAGAACATAAATATACAAGATGATATTTGAGGAGTGTAATGAATTTATTTTTCATATGAAATTTACCGGTTATTTTAATTGTATAGGTAGTGTATCCTAAGTTGTTGTTATTGCCCGAAAAGTAACATAATCAATGAAACAATTATTTTGGAGGAGCGTGCGTTTGTATACCGAAAGCCATTAGGTTTTCGACAGGTTTCTGTAAAATCACTGCCTAAATTGACAAACGAATGTCGAAAAACTTACTGCTTGCAGTATAGTCCCGCCTTTAGGCGGAAGTCTCAGATGAGCTTTAGCGAGTTAATAACGGAGTGTACTCGCTGAAGCGTCGTTAATACTTCTGCCTAAAGGCGGGACTACAAACTTATAACCCAGTCCGGGTTTTGTCTTAACTTGTTTCTTGAAAAAGTTCCGGCGCAGCCGGTTAAGTTCAAAAATCTAACGTGATTAATTCCTCAGAAACAGCCGGGAACTTTAGAGTCTTTATTTTATGTTTAACTTCAAGCATTAGCCGTTTGTCGCTCTCGCAGGCAATCTCGCAAATTGAGTGTGTATTCAAAACGTGAGCGCCTCCGAGAACTCCTGGGCTGACGTAAAAGTAACGCGGTTTCATTCCTGGCTGCGCACACATTATTCATTCGCCGCGGCGAACGATTTACTATTCGCCACTCAAGTTTTGAATACACATCCCGCAAATTTAATATTCCTTATAACCTCGCTTGCGGAGATGCGTCGGAAATCAACTACCTATCAACGGCACCGAACTTTTATATAAGTTTGCATTTCCTTCAATTTTATATTGGGTGAGACACGCGGGTATGATGACCGAGTCACCCTGGGTAAGCTGTAGCATTGAATCATCTGATAGATCATAAAAATCTGCAAAACCCTGGGTGCATATAATAATTTCAACACTACGGGATTCATCACTTAAATAAGGTTTATCCCGGCTGATACTGATCACCGATAATTGAAATTCTTCAGCTGATGTTTTATATATTCGTTCACATTCGGATATGGAGACTGGTCTGATAATATTTACTGGAACCTCATCGAAATTAAGAATTGTCAGCAGTTCCTCAATGTCAATATGTTTTGGAGTGAGGCCTCCTCTGATTACGTTATCTGAATTGGCCATTAATTCAACACCAAAACCCTTAAGATAAGCATGAAGCTGCCCAGGGCGAAGAAACATTGCGTCACCTGGCTCTAAGCAGACCATATTCAATAATAACGCCGTCAAAATACCCACATCATCGGGATATAAATTGTTAAATGTGATCATCCATTCAAACAGGGGATCGTGATTGACATGGAATTGTGCGTAATTCAGTATCTCTTTGATCATTGTGATTCTGTTCATTGAGTCTAAATCGAAAATCTTTTTCACGAAGCATTTTAATCCCTGTGGATTTGGCTGCTCAATCAATGATTTGCCAAATACGTTCAATAATGGCGATTTTATTGACTTAATTGTCTCAATTATATCCCCGATTGGTCGGAAACCATTAAGTGCCCAAAATGTTGATAATGCACAAATTATCTCGGGTTTATGGTTTTCATCTTTGTAGTTCCGAGTTGGCGCCGTGATTGGGATATTCGCCTCGTTTTCTCGTTTGAAGCCAATTTTTGCCTGCTCAATCGTTGGATGGGCTTGGATTGAAAGGGGTTGATCTGCCGCCAATACCTTGAATAGGTAGGGCAGGGTGCTACTGAATTGACTTGCCACTGTGGCACCCAATGTCTCACATGGATTCTCGTTTATAATGTTTACTAGAGATTCACTCTGCCCATTCATTATTACATTCGATGGCGAATTCGGATGGGCTCCCATCCAAAGTTCGGCCATGGGTTTCTGGATATGAGATGGGCGTCCAAGAAATTCTGCAAGAGCCGTTGTTGAACCCCAGGCATATTCTTGAATTGGATTTTGTAAAATGCCAGCCTTTTTCATTTGATCTGAACCATTATTAAATGAATTGCCGTAAATAACGAAAATATCTTGTAATTATACAGGAATAATTTCCCTACAGTAGTATTATAACGGCTTTTATTAAATCTGATTTTTTTATCTTTTTATGGAGCCTATCTTATGAATGCTACTTATTTAATCTATGGATTAATACCAATTGTATCGGCAATGATTGGTTGGATAACGAATTATATAGCAGTAAAAATGATATTCCGACCGAGAATGCCAATTAATATTTTAGGATTTCAAATTCAAGGATTGATACCCAGACGACAATCTGAGCTCGCTGAAAACCTTGGAAATCTTGTTGAAAAAGAACTCGTATCTCACAAAGATATTCAGGCAATTTTAGAAAGTGACGAAGTCAAACATGAAATCAAAAGTATGATAGAAAAACAGGTTGATAAATTTATGTTGGAAAAACTCGGATCAATTCCTATGATTTCCATGTTTCTTCAGGGAGACCTGGCACAGCAAATAAAGCAGATGTTGGTTGATCAGCTTGATCACGTTATACCGGAATTTGTTGAGACAAGTATCACTCAAATAGAACAACGGCTTGATTTTAAAGACATTGTCAAAGAAAAAGTAGAGAATTTCGATCACGAAAAACTTGAGGAAATCGTCTTTAGGATAGCGGCCAAAGAATTAAAAACAATCGAATTTCTAGGCGCTATTTTGGGCTTTTTCGTAGGTAGCGTCCAGGTAGCACTATTAATTTTATTCAGATAACCGATTGCTGTCTTAGGGCTCACAAATAAATAGCTTTGATTTTTGGCATCTTATCTTCACGTCATCTATGTCCGATCCAAATGACGAAAAACATTGAAATATTGTAATATTCCTGCTGCTTTTTGCCATCCAGATCGTCCAAAC
>JAJFLO010000224.1 GCA_021772675.1 Verrucomicrobiota bacterium
TCCAAACCGAATCTATGTTCGTTTCATGTTTCTTGCAGACATCTTTGATTTCACCGACATTGACTTTCAGATTCTTGATCATATGCAGCCCCCTAATATGTTGGAATTGTAAATATATCTTAACATATTGAAGCATAGCATATTACATCACAACTTCAAGTCCAAATCATGAGAAATTATTGCTCAAAATGAACTGCAAAACTTGAGTTAAGTATACCACTTTGAACCTGTCGTCACGGATTCAGGATTCACTGTGTGAAATTACCCAGGCAGCATTTCTTTGAACAGTACATCAGACACTGGTCAGCAATATGCAGGAATCATTTGTGGGAAAAAGAGACGAAATATCGCGTTTAGATAATAGATTTAAAATTTAAATCGTAAAAATCAATTGTTTTAATCCATTTACCAGAGAACATTATTTCTTTGATCAATACTAATGAATTTATCTTGATAGTATAGGGATTTGAATTTTAAGTTATTAAATGGTAACAGGTTTCGGGTGTCTGCTTTCAGCCGCAGTTGTCAAGTCCAACGTCATTCTCGTTCATTTATTATTGTTCTTGAACTGGTCAATCTTTATTATAAAATTTTAACATGTCTTTACATCTGACACCTGACACCGATACTCTTGCAGAAAAAAAAACGGCAAATCTGGTTAAGTTTAACGAGTGGGGATCTGTAATTTTTACCCATTGTTTTCTCCCCACTCAATCAGCTAAATAAAAGCAATATTTGCCCATCCGTCTGCGTTTGATGTAACTGCGGCGAGACAGGCGAACGAACATGGTTATGGTCAGGTAGCTACGTCAGATGGGTAATTAAAAGTATAAAAATTTTAAGAAAAGAGTCTGAGAGATAATTGTCAGCCGACGGATTTCTCTCAGCACAAGTCTCGCCATGGCTACAAAGAGCGAAGGTGGATGGTGAAAATAGATAAGTCTTAAACCTGTTCATTTTTTGGACAGGCATTGTTCATATTCTGGACACCATCGTGAGCGCACTCACTTTAAACGCTTTTCTTGAGGCTATTCAATGTTTGGCATAAAACATTCTATGGATCATTTAAATAGTTTAATTTACCACCGATATTCACGAATCTTTCAAGTATTAAATATTCCGTGATATGTCCGTGAAACTCCGTGGTTAAATTTAAATATTCGTGTTTCTTTGTACTACTATTCAGTAAAAACCTTGTTTTTTTGACAAGTTTTTAAACTGAAGTCATATCCAAAATATTTTTTATGATTTGGTTATGACACAAAAATGAAGTTCTGGACTTTCATATGGTTATGAGTTGAAAAGTTTTAGGAAAAGAATCTGAGAGAGAATTCACCACGGCGAATTTCTCTCAGTATGAGCAGCGCGATCTACTACGTTTTGTATCCGTGTCGATCCGCTATGTTAATCCGTGGGCAATAAAATCTTATATGTCGCAAAAAAAAGACACTTTTTGATGAGAATTTAAGAATATCATTTGTTTTATGTCATTTATTTGATAACGTTAACGTCTTTGATCAATATATGAATTTACCCGTAAACGAGTGGGATCTGTAATATTTACCCATATTTTTTCCCTTTCAAAATAGCTGAATAAAAGCGATTATGGCGCATCCGCCTGCGTTTGATGTAACTGCGGCGAAACAGGCGAACGAACATGGTTATGGTCAGGTAGCTACGTCAGATGGGTAATTAAAAGTATAAAAATTTTAGGAAAAGAGTCTGAGAGATAATCCGCCAGCGTATTTGTTTAGTGTGTCTTGTAGTTGAGTAAGCAGGACGAGCATGATAACGTGGCCATTCTTGGCTGCGCTAAAAAGCTTTACTCAGGCAGGAATGCCCGAGCTACTAACGCTAAACAAATATCCGCCGGCTGATGGATTTCTCTTAACTATACCAAAAACCTACTGCTTGCAGTATAACAGTGTTACGGCTAATTACTAAATTAAAAAAGGCTGTCGGCGAATCACATGGATGAGCACGAATAAATGAAAAACGTAAAGACTAATATTAGCCCGCGAATGACACAGATTATCACGAATAAAAATTTAATTAATATAAAACATTCGTGTCGATCCGTGTTATTCGTGGGCCTTGCATTTACTTATTCTGCATTCTCCCAGCTAGTCCTCGAAAACGAATACGTCACAGACACTCGGATTATCGAGTCAGCGGATACCATAAAAGTTCAAAATAATTGTATTATCGGTGTTGGAGGTGATGTCATGTTAAAAGCCAAAAATGAGATTAGACTGAAACCGGGTTTTTTTGCCCAATCGGGTTCTGTCTTTCATGCGAAGATAGTTGATACAGATACAGATTCAGATGGGCTGATTGACACATGGGAAATCAATTATTTTGGAGATATTTCTTTACACAATGCCGAAAGTGACCCGGATATGGACGGTCTTAGTAATGGAGTTGAACAAACGAACAAAACTAATCCCTTAGGATTTCAATTTTTTGTACATAACGATCCGATCAATAATTATGACGGGTTATCACCGGTTTTCGATGGAGTACACGGCCCCGGGAACAATATTCAGGATGCTGTAAATACTGTTCCTCTCGCCAGTGACGGCTATATAATTCAGGTTGCTCCGGGTACTTATGCAGAAAACATCAACTTCAACGGTAAATCATTTACCTTAACTAGTGAAAATCCCGCAGACCCCGGCGTTGTGAATGCAACCATAATTAGCGGAGGAGATTCCGGCAGAGTTATAACATTTTCCAATGGTGAATTGAATTCAGCTATTTTAACCGGGTTCACCATTACTAACGGTTCGGATGTTACTGGAGCAGGTATATATTGTTATAATGCGAGTTCACCGATAATTTCCAATTGCAATGTTTCAGGAAATACAGCAACAGATTCAGGAGGCGGCATATATATAGGTGCTGGCAGTTCGCCCGCAATTACTGACTGCACGTTTGCATTGAATACTGCTGATAGAGGCGGGGGTATGTACATCATCAATTCCTCTAATCCCGCAATTAGTGACAGTGACATTGTTGATAACAGCAATGGCGGTGGAATTTATATTGAAAACAGTTCACCAGTTTTTGATACCTGTTTAATTCAGAGAAACCGGAATCAGCTCGGCTCGGGAGGTGGCGGCATAGAGATCATCAATTCCGATAATTTGTCATTTACTTCCTGTACTATAAGTGAAAATGATACAGCCAAAGAAGGCGGAGGGGTTTTTTGTATTCAGAGTTCGCCGCAATTTACAGCGTGTGTATTTAATAATAATAAAGCTAATGATCCCATTTTTGGAACTGGTGGGGGAATGTGTGCCATTAATAACAGCCAACCAGCGATTACAGATTGTATATTCAAAAATAATGAATCTATTGCCGATGGAGGCGGACTCGCATTTGATCAATCTTCATCTCTTATAATTAACTGCGAAATAAGGGGAAATACCGCTGGAAAAACTGGAGGCGCTATCATTAGCAGAAGTAGTGCAACTACGCTAAAAAACTGCCGAATATTTAATAATTCATCTTTATTATCCGGTGGAGCTATCTCAAGCTATTTAAATGACGATCTAACTCTTAACAACTGTGTCATCAGTTCAAATTCAACAACAATTAATGGCGGTGCAATATATACACATTCAAACTGTAATATTAAAGTTTACAATTCTACACTTACAGCAAATATTGCCGGTGCAGAGGGAGGCGGCATCTGGATTGACGGTACTGAAAGTGATAACACCGTAACATTATCCAATTCTATCTTCTGGAATAATGATGCAGCAACCCATGATGAAATCAGCATTTTCAATAATACAGATCCAGACATTACTTACTGTCTTATCAATGGAGGAAAAGTTAATTTTACTCTTGACACATTGACAAACATTTCAGGGAACACGGATCCATTGCTCCTCAACGTCGCAGGACAAGATTTTCGCTTAACTGCCGACTCCCCGTGTATTGATGCAGGTACAGATACCAATGCTCCCGCCACTGATTTCGATAATGAAGTCCGTGTCGATAATCCAAACTTTCTCAATACCGACAATTCCATCGTTGATATAGGGAGCGATGAATACGTTGATACCGACGCAGACAATATTCCTGATTTTTGGGAATTCGCTTATGGATTGAATGCTAATATTTCAGATGTAAATATCGATACCGACGGGGACGGCCTTTTTAATATCGATGAATTTATGCTTCAAACAGATCCACTTAATCTGGATACTGATGGTGATAATATTTCAGATGCCTGGGAAGATGGAAATAATCTAAATCCGAAGGTGGTAGACTTGACAAATCTTACATTTTCTCCATCCGTAAATGCTATTGAAGATGTGAGTAATGGAAAATATGTGATAGACATTAATCATCCCTTAATAGTTGATATCATTGTTAATTTTACATTAAGCGGTACAGCCATAGCAGACTTTGATTATACAAGTATCGGAAATTCATTTGTAATTCCCGTAAACCAGACAGCAAAAGAAATCAATGTCAATTACATCTCGGATCTGAACGATGAAATTGACAAGACTCTTACCCTAGCTATAGAAAGCGTAGACAATAGCAATATTTCAATCCCTCCCCCCCCAGATGACACAAGCACGCTTACAATCATAGACAACGATATGACATTGACTATTCTCCAAACCAATGGTGGAGTCGCGACCCCCTCCGGAACAACCATATTAGATACAGAAAATGACATACCATTCGCTATAAATGCAAATCCACTTCCGGGTTTTGTTTTCAATGGATGGATGGGCGATACATCAGCCATAGCGGATATAAATGCAGTATCAACAACGATATCAGCATCAACAGATGCAACGATAAGTGCATCATTTTCACATGCTCAAATTGAAATTGTAAATGAACTTAATAACAACAGCAGTTTTCTATCCATCCCGGAAGGGGAAGATGGATTTCTATCACTCGTACTGTCCGGCACACCACCAGTTAGTGAACCAATTACCTTAGAAATAATAAAACTAAGCGGTGATACCGACATCAGCTTCACGACATCGGCATCTCTAATTTTTGATTCGATCGATTGGAGTGGTACTCGCTCTATAATATTTACCGCGCTGAAAGACAACAATGATATTGAAAACGGTTCAGCTCAATATGTCGTGCGAAAAATTTCCGGATCGAATCCGATTAACGACAGAATTTTCACAATAACTGAAATAGATGATGACTTTAGTCTAACCGTTAATAGCAGCGGAAATGGATCGACAAACCCACAAGGAACAGTCATCATTGATCCCGGACACCAATTTGCCATTATTCATTTCTGCAGCAGCCAGTATCGGCTACGAATTTACTCGTTGGACTGGAAATACTTCTGGTCTGCAATCGAATCTATCATCTGAAACGTTCATTAATCTGTCGTCAAATGCGACATTGCAAGCTAATTTTATCCCAATATCAATTTCTTTCATTTTCGATAGTCAATCTGGAATTATTCCCGAAGGAGGTAGTGCATCTCTGAAGGTTAAACTGAATAATCAACCGGCTGACACGATAACCGTAACTGCATCCATTTTACCAAATGGTGATTCTGACTTGACCATCAGTTCAGCCGCCGTCTCGTTTGATCAAACCAACTGGAACGTTTTTCAAAGCATTCCCATTTCTGCTGCAGAGGATAATACAGACACGGAGAATGGTACGGCGGTAGTAGCATTGGTTATCAATAGTAGTTCAAATCCAATATTACCATCATCGAATATTACGACGGCTTTTGAACAAGATGACGATTTGACATTATCAATCAATGTAGCAGGAAGTGGTACGGTAAATTATGATTCACCAACCATCATAGACACGGATGATAATTTAGTTTTGCCATTAATTGCATCTCCCGAACCCGGATTTAAATTTGATAATTGGTCGGACGAAATTGAAACTATTGCAAATACGAATGAACAGTTTACGACCATTACATTAAATGGCGACACTTCGATCACAGCTAACTTTACTGCCAATAGTCTGCTTATCCAATTATCCCAAAATGAAATAAACATTGAAGAAGGTGCAAATAATACAAGTCAAGTGCAGCTTGGGGTACAACCCGACGACACTGTCTCTGTTCACATCATCCATGAATCCGGTGATAAGGATATAATTGTTTCAAGTGCAAAAACGCTATTATTTACACCAGACAATTGGAATATTCCGCAAAATATAACAGTTCAGGCAAATTTCGATGCGGACCTTATAAACGACACTGCAATATTCAGAATATTTACCGCAGCGAATGCAACTGCAAATGATTCATCCTCCAAATTCATAACAGTTAATGAGTCAGACATCGGAAGCGACTTCCTGCCGCAATCTATCATGCCGCTCTATGTGTATCCGCTGTACATTAGACCTACAGTTGATGAAAATAACCCACAACCTACAGGACTGGCGTTTCCTGTTATCGTGAACGATAATGCTGCCACAACGCAACTTAATGGCTTAATTAATTTTGGAGTGGAACCGACTCTATATCCGCAAAAGTTTAATGCAGCATCAAATCTTTGGAATCACGCAACCCAATTAATACCGTACGAAGGATATTTGACTTATGGCATTTCTGCAACAACCGAAACATTTCGATTTGCTGTTGGGGAATTACCAGCTGATACAATAATCGATCTTTTTGCTGGAGATAATCTTATTGCTATGCCGTTAACGACTTCTGTGCCGTCATTTAGCCAAATAAATGGATATGTCTATGCCTTCAACATCCATCTTAATCAATCAAATTTTAAGAGTACTTCCATTCCCTTCACATTAGAAAAGAATAAATTATATTGGTTTGATGTCAATACGACATCCTTAGGAATTGATGTTACTGATTGGATAACTGATAATGATAATGATGGAATGGATGATAATTGGGAGGATTCAGTTGGGTTAGACAGCACCATACAAGACAATTTAGGCGACTTGGATGGCGACAGAATTTCGAATTATTATGAATACCGAATTGACACCAATCCAAATTTAATCGACAGCGATGACGATACAATGCCTGACGGTTGGGAGGCTTATCATGGTTTTAATGCTGTTCCAATATCTCCGTCACCTATAATATGGTATAAACTCGATGAAACGAGTGGAATCACCATAGATAACGCCCAGTCAGCAGAATTTACCGGTACGATTTTATTTCCCGAGGGGTTTGAAACAGGTATATTCGGGAATGCATTACGTTTATCAAACGACACTAGCGTGGCCATATCATATGATATAGATCTCTTATTCTCGGGAGATTTTTCAATATCTTTATGGCTAAAAGCATCTTCAGGGTCAACAGGTTTTATCATGTACAGAGAAGCAGTTAGCCATTATCCTGGAGATTACGTGGGATTAATATTTTCATTAGAACTAGATGCTAATGGATATTTACTTGCAAAGGGAGGAAGTTTAATTACCTCAAATTTTAGTATTTCGGACAATAATTGGCATCATATACTATATAGTATTGATTCGGGAGTAGGTTCCCGAGATTTTCGGTTATATATTGATGGACAAATACAGGGTGAAACGAGTTTTCCTATATATGCCACTCTTCATGATTTTAACCCGATGTATATCGGAGCTCCAGAAGGAGTGGCTGGGTTTGACAGTTTTGTTGGTTTATTAGATGATATCCGCATATTTGGCAGTGCCCTGAATCTCTCCCATGCGAGTTATTTATGTGCACCAAACATGGATAGTGATGGGGATGGGTTATCAGATATTGAAGAATTCACATTTAATTCTATACCTACGAAAACTGACTCGGATGGTGACGGATTGGGTGACAGTATCGAATTTACATTGAAATCTAATCCAAGATTAACGGATAGCGATAATGATGATTTAACGGATATTCAGGAATTTGCGGTAAACAGCGATCCGACAACCGCAGATAATCCAAGTAACATAATTTGGATACCACTATTCATTTCGTATCATACAGATGGTAGCGCATTGGAACTGTCACTAAATAAAATTACAAATGAATTAGTATTAAACTGCTATGATAGCACAAATATCCTCAATATAACCATTCCTTTATTTACTCTTTATCAGGAAAATCCTGAAACAATCAATTATTATCGTAATCCTAATACTGCCGAACTGTTCCTTATTTATGCACAAAACGTATTGAATTCGGCTGACATTTTTTTGCAGGTATTTGACTCAACCGGCACTTTGGTAAGAGACGAACTTAAGCTGAATGATAATCCTACAAACGGCAGAATCTTTCCTTTTATTACCGCTCAATCCCACGATGACAAGGATGTTTTTGCAGCCTGGTCCGGAAATGGAGGATTTAGCAGACGGTCTGGAAATATATGGAACACGCCAAACCTGAGCCCGGAATTTTTTAAACCGCTGCCAACGGATTATTGTAAAATTATACTGTTCAAGGAAACGTCACCGATGAATGAATACAACGTGACCTGGCGGGACGTTTTCAGTCCCATACAAACACGAAACAGAAAATTTGACAGAGACGGAAATTATTATGGAAGCTCATATTCTACCAATTTCTGGCTAAGATCCAGAAGCACATACAGTGACGGCACAGTAGCAGAGTTGCGTGATTATGGAGTGAGGACGTTTTTGTACCGTCTAAACCCGAGCCCGCCGTTTCCCTCCGCCGGCGAAAAATTAAACGCAGAACCATTGGAGCTTTTTGACGGGTTTCCAGTCGATGCTGCCCGAGCATGGTGGATGCATTCAGGGTTGGCAGTCCGATGGCTCAGACATGGAGTCGTCTCATTCAATAATCAAGGTGATATATGTACCACATGGCTGCAAAACAACACTGATATTACCATTAATGTTTCCCAAATCGAACCTGATAACGATTTAATTCCCGACGGGATGTCAGACATCTGGGAACAAAAACATGATGAAACAGATGGAAATCTTCTCCCGGACAGTGATGAAGATATGGATGGGTTAACCAATCTTGATGAATTTCGTTTGAATGGAAATCCAAATATAGCAGATACCGACCATGATTTACTAAGCGATCTACTGGAAAGTCAGATGGGATATGCCTTAAACAATCTATCCAGTTTCGGCAGCATTCCCGATGGCGAAAAAGACTTTGATAATGATTCCTGGTCAAATATTACCGAGATAAATTTTCAATCAGATCCGCGAAACTCAAATTCTACACCACTGAATGTAGGCGATATTATACTTTTTAATAACAGTCAGCCATTAACGATAACACGCGCAAATTTAGTAGAAGTGCAGGCCTGCATGGGCGATGATAGCGGCAGTCATACAGAGGTATATAGAATGACCATTGAAAATAATGATTTTTTTGAACAGGTTGACACACCGGTAGATAATGGGCAGGCAGATGTTCGCTGCCGCATCATTACACTATACGCGCCGACTACCCCGACGACCTATAGCGGCAAAATACTTCCGCTTGGCGATATCCGTACAATAGATCTCGACGGTGATTTTTTCGCGTCATTAGATAATTTTACTGGAAAAGAATTAGTAATTACTGAAGGTGAAGAATATCTAATTGGTTCCAATCCAAACAGTGGCTTAAATCCTGAAAATCCCGATTTTAATGAAGCCTTATTCGAGTTCACGGTGATGGGGCCAACCATACAAATCACGACCCCGTTTCCACAATATTTGTGTGCAGGCGAATCCCTAACCTTGTCCATTGAATCCACCGATCCAAACAGCGTTATTAGCGGCACATTTTTATCCTACATTTTAAGTGGTCCGGGATCGGACTTAATCAATCCGGTGTCGAATGGACAAAATCCCGAAATTACTTTTACTGAACCCGGAACATATAAAATTCAGATACATCATATCATCAATAACGAGATTATATCAACAGTAACAAGCGGTGAAATTTTTGTGAATCAAACTGAACTAAATGTATCTTCAACCTTTTTTGGTGTCATTGACGGCGATCCTACATTAGAAAGCAATTTTCTACCCATAACTTTCGAAATTCCAAATGATATTGGAGCCACCGCCAAATTCAAATTTACAAAAGACACAAGTCAAGGTGGCAATATCAGATTATGGTCATGCAATGACGCATCCGATCTGCAGATTGGAAACAACGGTTGTTTTGAAATTTTATTCAGTATATCATCTTCCCCCCAATGGTATGAAGCTTCAGATTGGGTTATTTCATCACCTAGCGGGGAAAGTACAATTTTTACTGTATACGCCACTGGCCAATCTCCTGGATCTGCCAATATCACTTTAGAAATTGATCCTGATGGTAATGAGCAATCTGATGATAGCTGTACGGATCAGGTTGAATTAACCTCCCAAAAGGTGGAATTGAAGGAGGTTGAGGGAATTAACGATAACGGCGATCTCAAAATTAGGGGAACAATAGAACCGATTGGGGTGGTTTTTGACTCATTAAAGCTAAGAAGAGGGGCTACTTTACTTGCTGAGCAGAACAATGTTAGTGGAGGTAACTTTGAATTTACGATAAATCAATCTACGGATATTTTACAACTTGATTCATGCAAAAATTTACAGGTCGGAAGTAATGTCATGTTTACTGTTGAAGCGATCAAGGATTCGACTAGCTGCATTGATGAACTAACTGTCACAGTGATGAGGACAACAGAAACTGGAGAGGATAATTATACAAATAATTTCGGCAACAGCGGTAGTGGCGGTGCTGTGAGTATACCAGTTATTTTCCCGATGAAACTCACAGAAGATTATGTTAGTCTAAGCTACAGCGTACCTAGTCTTGGTAAAATCCATTATCTTGAACGAGGAACGATAGAGCTTACCAATCCGCCGAGTACTAGTGCTTTTCTCGGTCAAGTCTCGATAAATATTGGACATGAGTATGTGGGAGTTTCTCCTGATTACGGAAATGTAATGCTTGGATCTTGCGTCCCTGTGATTATCAATCCAGGAAACGTTGTTGCGGAAACAATCACAGATAAATGGGTAGATACAACTTTTTTTAATTCGATAAATTATGGAAAATCCGATGTGCTACTCTCAGCCTCAAATGCAACTTTATTACCAACTAATCCGTTCGCTGATGACGATGTAGAAGCACCAGACCAAACAGGACTTTAATCATGCATATTGTTAAAATACTTTTAAGCTTGCTATTTGTTTTTGATGTGAGCTATGGCGAAGAATTCGAAATTGTGGCGGTATATGGTGATTTTAATATCAAACAGTCTGACTACGCATGGACTGAGGATCAAAAGAAACATCTCTTTGGCAGTAAAGAATACCCCGAGTCATATATCGCGGACAAAGTTAAGAGAGAAGAAACGAGAGCGTTCGTTTCATTAATTGAAACAAAAATCATTGACAACCTGTTTACATCCGGAACCTTAAGCATTCCCGAAGAGAGAATAAGCAAGAAGGTCGAAGAGCTTGTAAAGGCAGCATACGGTAATAAAGGATTTTCCACTGATAAGTACAAGGAACAGATCGAACGGAACAAGATTTTATACGAATTAATGACAATATGGTATACTGATAAAGATAAAGCGGAAGCCCTCTGTACGGATAAGTACGGTCATGTTATTAGTGATAAATCTTGGAACACCTGCAAAGAGTTTTACAAAAATCCAGATGACCTAAAAAAATTGGAACCGTTTTTGGAAGTTCCAGATGATATTGAAAGATCTGTGATGGATGTACACAAGGGGATGGCAGCAGATGTTATTAAAAATGAGATATTAAAAGAATATTTGTCTCAAAAAGGCATTTCCTATCACGACTGGCTGATTGATGAGTTAGCCAATGTAAATTTCTTGCAACAGGAAGGATTTTCTCAAGATTTACTCGATTTTTATTTCCCGCGATTAAAAAAATAGCGGGCAAGAGTAACATCAATGTCTCAGAAATATTCCCGCTCCGGCTGTCTCGGTTGCAGGCAGCATGCCAGCGGAGCTGTCATTTATCCTGCTTACCGTGCCAGCCTCCGCTCCCGTCTCGCCAATGTCCTAGTTGCTTGAGAAATTCAATGCCCCCACCACTGGCGTGTTAATCGGAGCTCCAATTTATATTCAACGTCCGCCGCCCACTTGTGTCCGCGCCCTTGTCCCTGTCGCCGTCCTGTCCTGCCACCGATACCCCCGTCGCCCATACATAAGGAGCACATTATGCGTTCGTTCTCCCGCAAAAAACGCGGGATCACACGTTACCCGCCGGTCGGGCCTGGCCAGCCGGTAGCTTCATGGACCTTCCATTCCCGCTCCCGTCCGTCCTGATCGGCCCTTTCCCCGCCGGGTAGCGTCGCATACATGTGATCTTATATATTGTCGCCGGGGGCCGCGGACACGTTCTCTCAGTCTATCCGTGTTCACCCCTCATTCTGCTAAAAAACAGCAGAATGAGCCTCTCCACTCTTATAGCCTGATAGAACGGCCGCTATCGTCGTCAGACCAGGCCGTCGCCAGGGCCAAGGGCACGGCCCCAAGAGGGCGGCTCATCCGTGGTGCAAAGCGCGTCCGGCAAAAAACCGCGTTCAAACGTTTTCGGTAATGCAGCACCTCTTGCCACTCCGCAGAGAAAGCCACTTGGCACATATCACGCCATTCGCCGCAGCGAATGATCACGATATCTGCTGAGCGTCTTACCCTGC
>JAJFLO010000225.1 GCA_021772675.1 Verrucomicrobiota bacterium
TCGAATGTCGAACAAGGAATTATGAATGACGAAGGAAAAAACTTCATGATTCGACATTTCTTGTTCGATATTCGATATTATTTTTTTGTATTTTCTATCACAGCATACTCAAAAGTGTAAACTATCTTGTGAAGCATCCCTATATTTATTGTGAATTCCTACAAATACTTAACATAAACCAGAAGCTGTATATGATTAGCAACGGGTACTATTTACTTAAAGTTTGATCATTAAATTCTGGGCCAATAAAGGAGCGGGCATCAGGAAGGTGTTCTTCAGAGATTGCAAAATTCATACATGGCGATGCAAGCGGGCAACGCTTGCAATAATTGTAAATTCCTTCAATAAATTTTGCACTTTCTGCAAATCCGTACTCGTTTTTTCATTGCCAGCAATTCCGATTACCTACCTAACTGATCAATCGTCACAGTTTTTTTCGACACTTTTTGAATTGGTATACATTCAACGGGGCAAACATCGACACATGCGCCGCAACGGATACATTCATTTTGATCAATATACAACATGTTATAATCAAATGAATTTTCAGACCGCACATAGCCCGTAATCCTCCCTTCATCATCATATGTTAATGAATTAACTTTAACAATACAATTTTCAACTGGCATTACTCTAAGACAACCATCACAATAAATACAAAGTTCATTGTCGATTTCATATTTGTAATGGCACAAATAACAACGAAGAGCTTCGTCTTTTGCATCCCGTTTCAGATAACCAGACTCGACTTCTGCAGTTAGCGATCGCTCTTCCAGTGGAATCGTTGGCATGGGATGGAGTGGAATCGAATTACATTCGGGGTCACGGCTATTTTCGCTGATGTTTTCAATAGAAACGAGGTCAACAAATCGATTTTCTTTTTGCAAAAACTGATCTACATCATAAGCACATTTACGGGCGTGACCAATCGCATCAATCAACGTTGTCGCTCCCAAAGCAAAGTCACCGGCAACAAAGATTTTAGCAATTGATGTCGATGCTGAATGGCCACTTTTTAACCAGCCTCGGTCGTTAACTAACTGCTTTTTCATGGATGGGTCTATCCAGTTTGTTTCGGGAAACTGCCCCGTAGCAAGCTGAACCATGTCAGCTGAAACCGCAAATTCACTGCCTGAAATTCGAGTTGGTTGCCGCCTTCCACTTTCATCTTTTTCACCAAGTACTGTATTTACAAATTCAATCGATTCTAAATGATTAAAAACATCGCCATGATATTGAACGGGTGCAACCTGATACTGAATGGGAATTCCTTCTGTATCGAGTTCATGAATCTCTTCTTTTGTAACCAACATTTCCTGGCATGATCGACGATAAAATACCTTTACGGATTTCGCGCCAGAACGCAATGACGTCCGAGCACAGTCCATTGCCGTAAATCCACCACCAATGATAATCACATTTCCATTCGTTTGGTTATTGTTGAATTCGTTGACCTGTAATAAATAGTCCAATCCATGGGAAATGCCGGTGAACTCATTTCCCGGAATATCGAGTAAATTAGGTTTTAAGGTCCCAGCTGCCATTATTACCGCATCATATTCATCTGCTAATTGTTGTAAAGACATTTTTTCCCCAATCGATGCATTGCAGACAATTTCAACACCACATAACTCAACCTGCTTAATTTCCTTTTCTACAATGTTTCTGGGTAGGCGAAATTCTGGAATACCTTGATTTAACATTCCCCCAGGGGACGAATGTTTTTCAAACACAGTTACACCATGTCCATATAGTGCTAAATCTCGTGCTGCAGCCAAGCCAGCCACTCCAGCCCCGATAACAGCGACTTTTTTTCCTGTCGGCCCAAAAACCTTAGGCATAACAACAGGTCTTTTATGCATAAAATCAGCAGATGATCGTTTTGAAAAACAGATTGCCACCGGATCACCCAATCCTTCCCAGCCGTGACGACAAGCCGGCTCGCAAGGCCTTGAACATACGCGTCCGAGAATAGCAGGGAACACATTGTCTCTCAAGTTTATCAAATAGGCCTCTTCGAAATCTCCTTTAGAAACAGCATGCAGATACTCAGGGATGTCAGTTCCTGCCGGGCACGCCTGCTGACACGGTATGTTTTTATGCAACCAGTCGAAATCTTTTGGTTGATTCGCGAAACCATCGGATTGTGACAACGCCCAATGCGGCTCTCTATCTTTGTCTAATAATGGTAACATAAGCTAGTTAAGAAACATCTACATTAAGGAACAATTAGAATTTAAAAAATTAGGTGGCAATTTTTTGCCGATACGGTATCAAATTGCAAAAATGAGATTTACTATACTGCAAACAGTAGGTTTTTCGATATTCGTTTATCATCTTTGTCAGTGATTTTGACAAAATCTGTCTAGCCTGATTAATTCACGCAATTTTGTCGCAAGAGTGCTTAACTTGCTCATAATAAATTGATTAGAGAAAATTTCACAGTGAAAGTGAATTTTCATTCACTGAGATGTAAAATTGAGTTAATCGGCTTATTTGAATAAAGATTAGGGCTCTAAGCAGAATACTGATGAATTATTCAGGATAGTCCGTGTTTTGACAAGCGCATGCGAAACTGTAGATTATTACCGAAATTTCCAAGTAAACAATTCAATCATAACCGACACAATGTTAAAATCAAAAAAATATCATTTGTGGACGATAGGTTGCCAGATGAATGAGGCAGACTCTCGCCATTTAGCCTCACAACTTGAAACCATCGGTTTTGAATCCACAACTGAACCGAAGGATGCAGATCTTGTTGTTTTAAATACATGCGTTGTTCGCCAACAGGCAGAAAATAAAATTTATGGGCGATTAGGTTCATTAAAAACGGCAAAGGAAAAGAATCCAGATTTAACAATCGGACTTATGGGGTGCATGGTTGGCATGAAAGAAGCCCCGGCACTGAAACATCGATTTCCCTACGTCGATGTGTTTATGCCACCCTCGGATTCAACACCTTTAATCGATTATCTTGAACATAATAATTTTTTAGACGATCTCAGGAACCAAGAACAAACTGAGCGCTCACTTCGCGACACAATTCAAGATGCAAAAAACCTGCTACCGATTGCGCAACGTGGAAATGCAATTACCGCGTTTGTGCCTATCGTGCTCGGATGCTCACATGCCTGTACATTTTGTATCATTCCCTACCGCAGGGGTGTCGAGCGCAGCAGACTTCCGAATGAAATATTGACCGAAATACGGACATTAGTTTCGCAGGGCATAAAAGAAGTTATGCTGCTCGGACAAATCGTAGACCGCTATGGAACTGACTTGGAAAATAATGAAAATTTATCCTGGCTATTGCGGGAAATTCATAAAATTGATGGACTTGAACGAATTCGTTTTTTAACCAGCCATCCAAATTGGATGACAGACGATTTATTGCATACCGTTGGCGAATTAGATAAAGTCTGTCCGCATATCGAAATTCCAGTTCAGGCAGGGAATAATGAGGTATTAACCAATATGAGACGAGGTTATACTTGCGAAAACTATCGGATATTAATCAATAAAATTCGTAATATTATACCTGGTGCAACAATTAATACTGATATCATTGTCGGCTTTCCAGGCGAAAGTCATGAACAGTTTATGGATACCCACCAACTCGTAAAAGACGTTGAGTTTGATAAGATTCATATCTCTAAGTATTCAATGCGGCCGAAAACAATCGCTACCCGAAAAATGAATGATAATGTTACTGATGAGGAAAAGACAGAGAGGCGAAACGTCATTGATGAAACGCAGCATGAAATTTTAGAATACAAGAATAAATCTTTATTGGGTCAAACACTGAATGTTCTTGTAGAAAATAAGAAAAAGGACCGATGGTTTGGACGTACCATGCATAACAAACTTGTATTCTTTGATGATGATAGAAATTTATTGGGAGAGACTATTCGTGTAAAAATAAATAAGACCAGCCCCTACTCTCTAATCGGAGATTCCATGAATTAGTGTATCACTAAAAACCTTAGCCTCACCAATAAAGCAACTCGGTATGCAGTATACACACATGCCGAGATGATAATAGAATCTGGCCAAGTCTCGCAGTGGCGTACACGAATAATTGAGGCATTTAACTTTAGATGAAAATAGATATTCTACGTCATTATCAAAATTTATTTGGCCGTACCGTTAAAACACAGCATCCAGACAGGATATATATATGTTAAGTTTATTTATTGCAATAAGTTGCGGCATTTTTTCTTCATTCTTAGCAAGCACTAAGATGGAAAGCTTAGGATGGCCAATTACCATTGGAATTGTTTCCTTTTTGGTCGTTGCTATCATTCTCAATCGTCATTTTGGAAAAAAGTTAACTTCAGTGGTTAACCGTGTTCAGGAAATGCTCACAGAATCTCAAAACGACGCATTTAAGATGATCAACCGATTTCAAAGCAAACCTGTTGGATCACAAAAAATAATGGAAAAAAATGTTGAAAAAAAAGTTGAAGTGGGAGTGATACAGGCACTTGAAGTGCTTGACACAATTCAGCCCTTATTTAAATGGAGCTTATTAGCAGAGCGCCAAATAAATACTCTAAAAATGCAGCTGAATTTTCAAATTAAGCGATTCGATGAGGCAGACAAACTCATGCCAGGGATTTTTGTTCTTGAACCTCTTACATTATGCATGAAGATGGTTCGTCAATATCATAACAACTCGCCAGAATTGGATAAAACGTATAAAAAGGGCATAAAAAAATTCAAATATGAAAAAGGGATTCTTGTCCATTCCTTATATGCATGGATTTTGGTTAAGCGGAAAGATGTTGATCGAGCGCTGGAAGTCTTAACTAATGCGAAAGAAAAAATTGATGATGAAATCATCCAACGAAACTGGCAAAATGTAGCAAATAATAAAATTCACCTTTTTTCCAACGCGGGGTTGGGGGAGCAATGGTATGCATTGCATTTAGATAAACCACCCAAACAAAGAACTGGAAAAGGTCAAATGAAAGGAAATCCAATGGCCCCCAAAGGGAAGAGACGATTTTTTTAAGAAATTTCCCTTGACCTATTACCGTTTTTATTGGAGAAGTTATTATGATTTATGAATTAGCCTGATTAATTCATCCGATTCGTCGCGAGAGCACTTAACTCGCTCTTAATAAATTGAGTTAATCGGCTTATTTGTGCAGAGATTAGGGCTCGCAGCAGAATACTGATGAATTATTCAGGTTAAATAAGGCTCATTGGAATACCCACTGAATCGATGTAGTTAAAGAAAATTTCAAACAAATGTCCCCAGAAAAATCAATACATGCCTGACAGTGCCCATAATTATGATGAGAGCAAGGTAAAAACACTAAGCTCGTTAGAACATATTCGCTTACGCCCGGGTATGTACGTTGGCCGCATGGGCAACGGCTCTCATAGCGAAGATGGAATTTATATTCTTATAAAGGAAGTTATTGATAATGGTATTGACGAATTCATCATGGGTTATGGCAAAAGGATTGAAATCAATGTTGAGGATAAAATTGCCAAAATAAGAGACTTTGGTCGAGGAATACCGTTAGGGAAAGTAGTTGCTTGTGTGTCTCAGATCAACACGGGTGCCAAATTCAATACAGAGGTTTTTCAGTTTTCCGTTGGATTAAATGGTGTGGGAACAAAAGCGGTCAATGCCCTTTCCGAGCAATTTACGGTCAAAGCGATTCGAGGTGGAAAGTATAAAAGTGCCGAGTTTGCGAACGGTTCCTTGACCAATGAATCCAATGGAAAGACCGAAGAACCTGACGGAACAGAAATTATATTTACACCTTCAGAAGAACTTTTCAAGAAGTATAAATTCAATCCGGCCTTCATTAAGCGCCGACTTTGGAATTATGCGTATCTGAATAGCGGATTATCATTATACCTGAATAAGGAGCGAATATATTCGCGAAACGGTCTTCACGATTTGATTCTTGAGAAGGTCGAAGATGATAAAATTTACGACATCATTCACCATAAAGACAAAATGTTGGAATTTGCGTTCTGTCATACAGCGAATTTCGGGGAAACCTATTACTCCTTTGTCAATGGCCAGTTTACAAACGATGGCGGTACCCACCAATCCGCATTTCGCGAAGGTATTCTTAAGGGAGTAAATGAATATGCGCGGAAAAGTTTTGACGGAGATGATGTTCGCAATGGTATTGTCGGAGCAATTTCAATCAAACTTAAAGATCCCATATTTGAGTCACAAACGAAAAATAAACTTGGGAATAGCGAAATTCGTGGTGAGTTAGTCACGATGGTAAAAGAGATTATCACCAAATACCTGTTTCAGAATAGCGACGTTGCCGATTTGATCATCGAAAAAATCGCACAAAATGAAAAGGTGCGTAAGGAAATTCAGGCGGTTAAGAAGGCGAGTAAGGAAAAATCCAAAAAGTTTTCACTCAAGATTCCAAAGCTAAAAGATTGCAAATATCACCTTAATTCAAATTCTGAAAAAGGTGCAGAATCGATGATTTTCCTGACAGAGGGAGAATCAGCTGCCGGATCCATGGTCAGTTGTCGCGATGTTTACAAACAAGCCATTTTCGCGCTAAAAGGGAAACCACTCAATTGCTACGGCAAAAAACGAGATCTGATCATCAGCAATGATGAGTTTTACTGTGTAATGAAAGCATTGAATATAGAAGATGGTCTTGAAGGACTCCGATATGAAAAAGTAATCATCTCAACTGATGCTGATAATGATGGCATGCACATTCGAAACTTACTGCTAACATTTTTCCTTTATTATTTCGAACAGCTTATCCTGGCTGAACATTTATTCATCCTCGAAACTCCCCTGTTTCGTGTTCGGAATAAAAAGAAAACGATATATTGCTTCGATGACCTGGAACGTAGCCTCGCAATGAAAGAGCTCGGTGGGTCTCCTGAAATAACTCGATTTAAGGGCCTTGGAGAAATTTCACCGAATGAATTTGGACAATTCATCGGTGAAAAGATGCGATTGATTAACGTTACTGTGGATAAAATTCATGAAGTGCCTGAAATTTTAAATTTCTTCATGGGACAGAATACACCACAACGAAGAGAATATATTATTAACAATCTTCTATGAATAACGAAAAAAACAATAATCAACCTGATTTATTTGCAGATATGGATGATGAAGGCCAAGTAACCCCTAAATCGCCAGCGGATGTAACACAATCAGACACACTATCTGCTGAATATATTTCCGAAATCACACCTGAACCTGAACCTGAACCTGAACCTGAACCTGAACCTGAACCAACTCAACATGCAGAACCTATCCCCACCACTACAGACGATACCACTAGCAACAACAACAACAATTCTGATGATGCAGAAATTCCCGAAGTAGCTGTAGAGGAACCCAGTACTCTAAAAAAAATGATGTCATCTTATTTTATGGAATATGCATCCTACGTCATCAAAGACAGAGCAATTCCAGATATTAATGACGGACTGAAGCCGGTCCAACGCCGCATCTTACATTCATTGTGGGAGATGGATGATGGCAAATTTCATAAAGTCGCAAATGTCGTTGGTAATACGATGAAGTATCACCCACACGGAGATGCGTCAATTGGCAATGCTCTCGTGAATTTGGCTAACAAGGATTTTTTCATCGATAGGCAGGGTAATTTTGGTAATATTTTTACAGGCGATGGCGCTTCTGCGGCACGCTATATTGAGTGCCGCCTTTCACCACTGGCTCGAGAGATACTGTTTAACAAGGAAATAACCGAATTCATAGACTCCTATGATGGCCGCAATAAGGAACCCGTATCGATACCGGCAAAAGTACCTGTGCTTTTAATGCAGGGTACAGAGGGAATTGCTGTGGGAATGGCAACCAAGGTTCTATCCCATAATTTCAATGAGCTACTAAAAGCTCAGATTGCCATCCTCCAACAAAAGCCATTTGAGATTTACCCTGATTTTATTCAGGGAGGCATAATGGATGTCAGTGACTATCAATTAGGCAATGGCAAAATCCGATTGCGGGCAAAATTCGAGGTCACGGATCAAAAAACATTAGTGATTCGGGAGATTCCGGCGACGACAACAACAGAATCAATCATGAATTCCATCGAAGATGCAGTTAATAAAGGGAAAATAAAAGTGGCTGCATTGAATGATTATACTGCTGAAAATGTTGAGATTGAAATCACACTTCCCCGAGGTGTTTACGCTGATCAAACCATGAAAGCTCTTTATGCCTACACAGACTGTGAAACCAGCATTTCAACAAATTGCCTGGTGATAAGAAACAACTGCCCGTGGGTGATGAATGTTAATGACATTTTAGAGTATAATACCCATAAGTTAGTTGAAAATCTGCGTAATGAATTGGAAATAGATCTTGGAAAACTTGAGGATCAGTTTCATGCCAAAACACTCGCTCAAATTTTTATCGAAAACAGAATTTACAAACGTATTGAGGACTGTAAGACATACAAAGAGGTGTTACAGGAGGTTAGAACAGGATTAGAACCGTTTAAAAAACAATTAAAACGAGAGATTACTGAAAAAGATATTGAGACTCTATTGCAGATTCCAATTCGCAGAATATCTCAATTCGATATCGACAAAAACAAAAAAGATCTGGAAGATATCCTCACTACAATTGATGAAATTAAAGATAATCTCGCAAACATCAAAAAGTATACCATTAGTTTCTTGAAGGACCTGATAAAACGCTATGGCAAAGCGTATCCACGTCGCACTAAAATAGAGAATATCGAAACAATAAATGTCCGTGATGTCGCGCTGAGCAACATCAAAGTGGGATGGGATAAATCTACCGGGTACGTCGGTTCTGCGGTTAAAGCAGCCGAACCAATTTCATGCACCGAATATGACCGACTTGTCATTTTAGGAAGAGACGGTGTTTATAAAGTTATTCAGGTACCGGATAAGCTATACATCGGTTCGGTAGCAGCCGTGATGAAATCGGATAAGGAACAGGTGTATTCAATGATTTATAAAGTTAAGAAAACACAGATTTCTTATGTAAAGCGATTTAAGATCAATAAATATATCATGGACCGGGCATATCCAACCACGCCCACGGGCTGTAGGGTTGACAAAATATACGACCGTTATGGCATTGTCATGCGGTGTGAATTTGCGCCAGCCAAAGGGCAGAAAGTTCATCACAAAGATATTGACTTTAGCGAAGTCGCTATTCGCGGCGCCTCAGCCAAAGGTTTTAAAATCTCACCCAAACCCATCATCAAATACCTGCAAACTAAACGCGGTAGCGACACAAAACCAGAGGAAGATGGTGATGAAAGCAAGGCATTGCCTGAAGAAGCTCAATCAGGGAGCAATTATGGGCGAACGTTTATCAGGCATTAATTTTCATAAAACCCCATAAATTTTTCGTGCAATTTTTGATTACTCTTCGCCAAAATCGGCTGTAATTTATCAGGAATTATAAAGAGAATCAGATTTTGGGTCTGTCGATTTTTTTCAATTTAGTAAAATTTCTACGACGAGATGCAAAAAACAAAACCACATGCATAATCTACTGCAAATAAGCAGGTTATAAACCGAAAAAATATTTCATTTTTAAACTATATTTCCATAGAGAGATGCTTTATTGTTATTTCATGTAGCTAACGCCTTTATATAAAGCTGTTCATGAAATCAAAAAAACATCTAAGTTTTTCCAGTTTACGCACTGCTTTTTCATCACATTTGCGCAAATTGCCGGACGACCGGCAAGAGGGAGGGTTAATTATTCCATTCACGATGCAATGATGTGTGCCTTTGCCTGTATGTTTTTCAAGATCCCTCATTATTGCAGTTTCAAAAACAGCTCAAAGACGAACAGAACCTTAATAATCTAAAAACTCTTTTTGATGTCCATGATATTCCTCCAGAAAATACTCAGCTTAGAGATATCATTGATGTCATACCCGGCGAGGTGTTTCATCCCATTTTTAAAGAGCTTTTCTTTCGCTTACAACGCGGTAAGCATTTAGAACAATACCAATTTCTTCCTGAATTATACCTTTGCCCCATAGACGGCACTCAATACCATATCTCAGCGGAAATAAACTGCGAAAGCTGCCTGGTAACGAATCATACCAATGGAAATACAACGTATGCCCATAAGGTTCTACAACCTGCAATCATGCACCCGGATATGCGACAGGTTATTCCTCTGATGCCAGAGGAAATTTGCAATACCTATGGAACGGAAAAACAAGATTGTGAAACCAATGCTGCCAAACGATTGATTCCAAAAATAAGAAAGGACCATCCACAACTTGGACTTATTATTGTCGGAGATGATCTTTTTTCCAGGCAACCTCTTATGAAGATCATCCTCAATGAGGGAATGCATTATATTTTAGTGGTAAAACAAACCAGTCATATTGCATGTTTAATACGATTGGGCAAAATCCCGACAAACTTAATGAAATCCGATTTGTTGATGAAAAAAAGCGTACACATATTTATGAGTGGATGAATAATATTTCTCTCAATGCAAGTAAAGATTCCATAAGCACAAATTTTTTCCGGTATACAATCGTGGCAACGGATGAAGATGGCAAAGAAAAAATTAATTTTAGAAATAGTTGGATTACTGATCTTGATCTGTCCAAACAGCTTATCAAACGTTTCGTTCGAGGAGGCCGTTGTCGGTGGAAAATTGAGAACGAATGCTTCAAGACCTAAAAAATCAAGGATATCACATTGAACATAATTATGGCCATGGCAAAGAAAACCTGTGCTTCAACTTTCTCCTGTTAACACTATTGGCATTTTTCTTCCATCAAATTTTTGAACTCACTGACCGTCTTTATCAAGCATGTCGCAAAAAATTTGGGAGCAAAAGGCATATGTGGGAAACGTTGCGGTCATATATTAAAATACTCAAGTTTTGCAGTTCATTTTTGAGGTGGACCTCATGCTGCCAAGCGTTCATTTCGATGCTCGTCAGGTAATGCTTGGTCGGTTCCATTTGTGGCATACAATATCAAAGATTCACCGAGCATTGTTCTAAACATTC
>JAJFLO010000226.1 GCA_021772675.1 Verrucomicrobiota bacterium
AACTAAGAAAAAAACAGATATCAAGACATTCGATCTAACCTGCTATAATAACGCGCGATTTTGAGTCATTTTTGTTTCCATCAGCGTGATGACTCCAATCAATATTTTCTCGGTTAGCAGGTCGATCAATTCAACGTTAGCCACTTATGTTAATCGACATCTCTAAATTGAATCAAGTAGGTTACGTCACTTTAAACGTGCCCGAAATTCAGGGGTGGGAGGATGGAGTATTCGAGGAAATTACCAAAACTTTCGGGGGTCCTATTCCTCATTCAAACGGAAGCCTGAAATTCAACCTAACTGCACGGGATGATGGCCTAAAGGGGACTTACTCTGAAAAATTTGGTAAAGGTAAATTTCCATTTCATTCAGATGGAGCTTGGCTGCCAATACCGCCCCAATATATCGTTCTATGTAAAACGGGTGTAAGAATCCGACCAACTCTACTTTGTTCATTTAACGTGCTTCGTAGTGAAATCAACGTGGATTTTTATTCCGCAATATTTTCGGTTCGTCACGGTTACGGCCGAAGACCGGTACCAATTCTTTCAACTGCCTCAGGAAAGAATGTATGGAGGTGGGACGAAATGTGTATGTATCCGCAAAATGGCGCAGCTAAAAGAATTGCATCGACCATAAGTCATGTATTTGAAAATTCAGACGAATTAATTTCCATCGATTGGTCTAAATTTAATGTGTTAATTTTTAATAATTGGAATTTGGCACACAGCAGGGGTGAGTGTTCTGTGGAGAACGAAAACTGGATTTTAAAGAGAATGCTCATAGGAGCACACAATGTCTTGGAATAAGGATGATTTATTAACTAAAGCCAAGCTGTACTTTAGCCGAGCTGCGAGTGAAGATCGAGAATCAGAATATTTTGCTCTATTGTACTCCTTCGGACTTGAATTTCTGGTTCGTTCTTGTGTGGCATCAAAAAATCCGGTCCTACTTGCTGCCCCGGATCAGAACAGTCAAGAAAATCTTCTCGCTGCAATTGGGGAAATACCGTTTAGCCCAAAGGTGAAATCACTAGAAACATCAAAAGTTATTGAGTTGTGCAAAAGGTTGTATTCAGAATTTACACCTGAAGATGCCACATTATGTCGCACTATTGTAAACGGCAGAAATGAGGAGTTGCATACCGGGTCTCTGGCATTCGAATCGTATCCATTTTCATCATGGATGAATGGCTTTTATGAATGTTTGAATCACATATCTTCCATATTGCAGATAGAATTAGATGAGATACTGGGATCTGAGGAGGCCGGAATTGCAAAAGAAGCCTTAAAAGAAAAGAAAGAAGGCGTAGAGTCGGCTGTTAAAAACACGATCGCTGCTCATAAAAAAGTGTTTAGTGCACTTAGTGAGAAAGAGAAGGGAGAGAGAAAGGCAAAGGCTGATAAATCTGCCAAGATAATGGCATATAAGAAAAGGCACATTGTGACCTGTCCATCGTGTGAAGGCAGAGCTCTGTTGGAGGGTGAGCCATTTGGTAAGGAAGTGGTGACTGAAGAAGATGGTGAATTAATATCGAGGATTAGCGTAGCCCCTACTGCATTCGAATGTACGGCTTGTGGGCTTAAACTCACTGGGATCAGTGAACTGAATGTATGCGGTCTTGCAGGTCACTTTACTAGAAGAACAACTTATACACCTGAAGATTATTATGGATTGATTCACCCAGATGACATTGATGCCGAAGAGATCGCAAGAGAGTATCTGGAGAATCAGGATTACGGGGGATACAACAATGAGTGAGCTGTGGCTAACAAATGGATGAACCTGATTTTAATTCGCAGCGCTCATCAAAAACAGGTTATCCTGAACGTTGGGTAAACTTCACTCAATAGATAAGGTAACGGGGAGAAATTTTGGCAACTGAAGATCAAGAGCAAAGCATTTTCGAGAGTATCAACCATGCACTCAAACTTCAAATCGACCTAGCCGCCCCAGACGGCGGTTGGCAGTCAACAGAGAAACTCACTACGAGCGAATCTATCGGGTACATATTCGGGTTTGTCGATGGGGTTCAACAGGCATTCAAAGTAAATGATATGGATACGAAGATGGAGATGCTTGCTGCAGTGATGATCACTCTCCTCGGCGAACAAGCTGGCACCGCTTCCGCTCGGAAGGCGCTCGAAATGCAAACCGATCAGGATTTCGATTTGGCTAGGAAGGTTGCCGGACAACAAGCAGTAGCCTTCATCAGAGATAAGAAACCGCCGATGGGACTGAGCCATATCCTTTTTGGCCACCCACTCGATACGGTTTACGGCTTAAATTCAGATACAGGTGAAAACACAAGTTCCAGCAATAATAAGGATTCCTCAAACAATACTAAGGGATGTTTGGGAATGCTTCTGTTGTTCTTGGTCCTGGCGGGATTCTCGGCAAAGTTTATTCAATTACTCATAGTATGATAGCGACAGTCAGCAACTTGAATGACGAAAACAAACTACCCAACCAGTCACTGGACACTAACGGAGATTCCGCTGGCGCTCCATCTCCGTAGGTCAGTGTAGTCGTTATCAGGCAAGCCGCCCATAAGGCGGAGTAATCTGGCAAAGGATCTCGCGGATGCTATTCGGATAAAGCTTCGAAAACCATCCACGATGTCCGTGAATCAAGCGAATCCATTCCTGACGGAAACGATTCGTTCGGCTGTAACCATTAATTGCCAATGGCAATACTCAACTACAATTAAATCAACCCCAGTCAGATAACCAGACAGCGGAGCCAATGTCCATAATTCTCGCGCGTTTTATGGTTATTCCGGTTGCCATCAGTAGGTTGCCTTCA
>JAJFLO010000227.1 GCA_021772675.1 Verrucomicrobiota bacterium
AATATCTGCGTTAAACATATAGGCGTTCGCAGCTTCCTCTTCTGTCCAGTCCATAAATTCTTTAATTAATAATAGGCCGGCAATAGAATAGAGTTCTTTTGTCGGCCGTCCAAAAGTCCTGTTGAAACGATTGGCAATTTCTGGAGCGGGAAGCACTTCGAGTATCACATGGCGAAAGACCCCTTGCCAACCCGAAATTATTGTTTTATAAGCTAACGCTGACAGGAACTCCTTGAATGTGTCAAAAAGATGGTTTTGTCGAGGATCAATCATATTTACCATAATTAATAATAACTCCTTTTATATAAATAGGTTACAGAATAATTTACTGTAACCTCTCTACATACTTTGTCAAGTAGTAAATAGTATGTAATCTATTTATATTCAAACATTTATAATGTTTCAATATCGCCGTTTACTTTTGTCGGTGGCATCAATCTGAGCTTTATCATCCGGAGTATTAGAGGGGGCTTTCGGATCCCTGCCGCGAACCGTTTGACCCCGGGCACGCTTCTCATTGCGTTCCTGTATTTCGGATTCATAGGCTGCCTGCTGCTCTTTTTGGTGTTCTTGAAATATTAGCAGCCTGTCAAAACAAAGTCCGACAGACTGCTAATAGCAATAACAGAAACAGCTACAGTAAAAACACCAAAATCTCCTATAAATCAATTTTGGAATCTGTTACGGATAATCGCTTTCAAAGAAAAGGATATCTCCAATAGATGTAAGACTATTGCCAGTACCCAATATAACACTAACCCCGCCAACTTCTGAGGGAGATCCGCTGCTTCCTACAGCTTCATGAGGAACACTTGAAACAAGATCTTTATACTGATTAATATCATTATCATAGTCAAAGAGATATACACTGAAGCCAAACTGATCATACACTTCTGAGATACCCTCGATGTTAGCGTTATTCTGAGAAAATAATTGATTTTTATAAGCATTTAGCCCATCGCTATCTTTACCATAAATAACATTGACTGCCCCTGCAGCATTCAGAGCGTCGGTTGCGCCACTCCCAATTCCTTCACCTGGAACGCCTATGGCAAGATCATGATAGCCATCATTATCAATGTCGCCAGCAGCTAAACTATACCCAAAAGTATCACGTAATTCCGATGACCCCACAATATCAGTACTATCCTGGTGCCAAATCTGATTCCCAAGACTATTTAGACCATTGCTACCATTACTATAAATGACATTGACAGCTCCATCTGCTGAAAAAGCGATATCTTCATAGGGAACACCTATGGCAAGATCATCGAAACCATCTGCATTAAAATCACCAGCAGCTAAACTATACCCAAACGTATCACGCGATTCTGATCCCTCCATAATATCTGTGCTATCCTGGTGCCAAATTTGATCGTCTGTACTATCTAAACCCACAATGTCAGAGCCATAAATAATATTGACCGCCCCTGCGTCCTCCTCTGCCCCAATATCTTCTCCAGGCACACCTACAGCAAGATCTTTGAAACCATCACCATTGAAATCACCAACTGCTAAACTAGAACCAAAATGATCGTAGTCTTCTGCACTATCAAGAATATCATCTGCACTATTTGCAATCCCAACACTATTCTGACTCCAGACCTTATCATTATTGGCCGTCCAAGCATCCAGGCCATCACCGTTAGAGCCGTAAATGACATTTATGGCTCCGGCTGCATCTGCTGTACCAACACTCTCACCCGGCACACCTATAGCAAGATCATCGAAACCATCGTCATCGAAATCGCCAACTGCTAAACTAGAACCAAAATGATCGTTATCTTCTGAGGTACCATTAACACCCAAGGTATTCTGATGCCAAATTTGATCGTCTGTACTATCTAAACCCACAACGTCAGAGCCATAAATAACATTGACCGCCCCAGCGTCCTCCTCTGACCCAATATCTTCTCCAGGCACACCTACAGCAAGATCATCGAAACCATCATCATCAAAATCACCAACTGCTAAACTAGAACCAAAATGATCATCAGTTTCCTCTGTACCCTCAATCCCAATGCTATACTGTGACCAGTACTGTGACTGTTTTGCGCTATCACCGTAAATAATTAACACTTTTCCTGCTTCTTCTACAGAATTCACCTTTGCATTTGGAATACCCACAACCGTATCAGTCTTCCCATCATTATCAAAATCACCACTTGCAACGACTTGTCCAAAGCGGGTATAAAGATTAACTCCATTAGCTGGTGGATACATTTCCTGAAGTGTACTTATATCATCATGGCTATATATATAATGAGTATTATAACCACCATGGCAATAACCCATTATTGAAGACCTATCATATGCACCATAATATATTCGGTTAACAGTGCCTTCGACCGTTCCACCCGATGTGCAATCAGAATCTCTATCCTCTCTGGTCTGTTCGTGCAGCAATCCAACAGAATGCCCAATTTCATGTAATATTCCGTATATACTTGGAACCGTATTTAATGAAACACGACCTTTACTTTCTCCTACCCAAGTGGTTGTATAAGCCTCACCACTTGCTTCTTGGGAAGCTCTTAGTTTGAGATCGTAACCAGCACAATTATTTCCCCACCCTGTGAAACTTAATTTTGTATATCTTTCAATAGTTGCTGTGACAAGATCCTGAACGTAGCTTTGTTCGGCAACAGAAATAGTGTCATCATTACCCGTATAACCTGGATGTTGATTCGTAAGAAGGGTATTATCCCAACATACAGTAACAACGTCTGGATCCATCCAACCAGTATAATAGACAGAAGACTGTGCTTTCTGAACGGAAAGAAACAGCCCAATCATTAATGCCCCGGTAAGAACTGTGGTTCGTCGTAAAATATTCATATCTATATTCATTATGTATTTTTTTAAAAGATTCATTGTATTTTTTCCTCTATTATTAGTCGTTTATTTTTTCCCATTGCATCTCATAGCTGAAGAGCTATGAGAGAGATGTTTTTAGCAAACTAGATAGTATAAGCGGTTTTGCACAAAAACTTGAAACAATGATTTAGTCACAAAGTTTCTGCTATGTATAGTTCCATTAATCACCCCCTTCCAGTGTAAGATATTGCAAGCTAGTGTGGTGAGCGGATAAAAGCGGAAACGATAGCACTCACAACTCTAAAAGTGAGATTAGAGTATCTTGGTATTGTGATACTACTGCAGCTGATATTCATCCATGTTTAAAGCTACATTTCCGGATAAATCATCATAGCGGTAAGTAAGTACCATACCGCGTTCTATTTTTACCAAGTCAATTTGGGGAATTTCTACGCTTGCAGCTTGTTGGCTTGAGTCCAGCTGACCAGGTCCGATTTCAAAATCATCGATTAGCACCGAACCATCTTGTTTGAAGGCTTTTGCGTATAATGAATCATCACTTTTCCATGCGATAATAAACTCTCCGGTACTTTTATCAATACCTATAGAGGGCAATGTTTGATTACCCGCAGAAATCGAATTGACTGTTATATCATTGAATGTTATCACAAGATTTCCATTGTATGAACCAGTGTCTGTACCACCCTTGTATCCTTTCGCCAGAACTTCGTAATATCCATTATTATCATTGTCGTCTTCCCAAGTAACAACGTAGCGATGGTCACTGTGATCTTCAGATACCGCGACCCTCGGATTGAACTGGCGTCCCTGGGCGTTGGTATTAACACGATTTCCCGGGAACCGTGCATTGCTGTTAGCCCAAAAACCTCTTACATAAATGTCGTAATAACCATTGTTATCATTATCATCCTCCCAAACCACAACAAAATTTCCATATTCATCCAAGTCGATATCGGGATTTCTCTGATTACCACTGGATATATTATTGATAACTCGCTCGTCAAATAACGACTCCACTGAAGTATTGATTTTGTATCCTCGCGCATAAATTTCAGTATATCCATTGTCGTCACTGTCATCTTCCCAGGTAATTACAAATCGATTAAGGCTGTCAGCCTTTGGCATGGATACCGCTGGATTAGTATGGGTTCCTGAACTACTCTCATTCACTTTTTCGTTTCTTTTAATACAAGATAAATCTGGATTCATTACGGTCAGACTGATATCTGAACCATCTTCCCAAACCACAACAATGTACCCATCATCATCCATGGTAATATCCGGGTTGATGTGTTCTGCAGATAAAGAATTTGCATATGCTGATACAAGAAGATTACCGTTTTTATCCCACTTTTTGATAACGATACCATCGCTGTTTTCATAAGCGACGGCTCGATCCCCACTGTTGTTGGTGGCAACAGCATATTTCGGGTGAGCTACCTGGGGAGATAAATCTAGATTTTGGGAATCAGTTACGTACTGTCCGGTTGTTGAATTGTCCTCACCAAAGTGCTGATTAAGATACGGAAGTGTATTTTCTTCATCAAGTATTACCCTTCTGGCACCCCATATATAGTTATTAAAGTTATAATCACTGTACTCGACAACTTTGGGATATGTGCTAGTGCCAGTGTTATACGTACTGGATTGAATTAAAATCCATCGATTTGTGGTCGGATTTTTATCTCCTGTCCAAATGGCCGCATGGTCGATCTCACGGTCAGTACCCCAGTCAAAGAATAATATATCGCCAGGTTTCAGGATATTATTAATATAATAATCATGTTCACTGTCGTGTAGACTGTAATACGTGTCTACGTTCCCATTTTCATCAAACGATGAGAAGTAACGCCCCCCTTGTCCACAAGTATTGTTTGATGCGGTCATACCGGATTCGCAAATTAGTTGACCTGCTGTGTTGGCTGTGGTCAGATCTTCATTATCCATATCTTGATTGGGACTTTTGTAGGCTCCTTGTACACCAATTTGACCTCCTTGTTTTGTCGGATTTCCTGAAAAATGATTACCTAATGCATAGTTGTATACAAAGGCAGTGAAGGTGGAGCAATCAACCCCCCTATAATATTCATGCTCATCTGGCTCTGCATGAGAACCGCAACGGGTACCATCCGTCGTGCCAAAAAAAGTATTTCTCTCGCAACCTGAATAGTTCGTTTTGGTTAATGCAACAGCTACATTGATCACATAACGTCTTAACCACTCGGGTGAATGCCATTTTGGGTAATCAGTATATTCTAAATACTTATCTGAAAACCCCTCAGGACGGTCCTTAAGATTTTCTTCATCTAATGTTAAATATTCCGTTGCCTGCCCATAGCTTAAGGGAAGGACCGTGGAGCCGGGTTGGGTAATAGTTGATAGTGGTGATATGGCGACTGAGTTTACGTACGGCAGATAACCGCTGTTGTTAATACTTGAATCATATCCCCTTATTAGCCCCATAGGCATCCAGCCACCTTGGTTTGTTTTTTGGTAAGGGGTGTAGCTTTCGGCATAAACAGAACAGGTTGTAAAAAATAACGCTAAGATCGTATAGACCAGAGATTTTCTATTTTTAGAAAACATACCCCTGAATGTCACTCGGACTACTTTTTTGTAGATTTTTAATGGATATGATCTGTAACAAAGGTCTCTGCAAATACATTCACAGAAAGACGACAATAGAGATGTTAAGCAACTTGATAAAGTTTTCATATTAGCTTCCTTTTTTTACTTTAGAAAGAATTAAAATTTCAGTTAATCTTAGAACGTTTATAAATGAGTTAGAACGTTATCCATATGTCTATCTCAAAGATAGCCTACAGAGTTCCTCGCTACTCATTGTCAAATTAAACCTCTAAATCCCATTCGATGTTGCGAAGAGCTGGTGAAAATGGGAATTTTTTATGGGATTATTCGGTGTTAAACATCGCTTGCCTTTCCTTTAGGATTTTGTTTAGTTGATTCGCAATTAGAATCGTGGTGTAATTGAATATCGGGTTGGTCCCGTCGCTTATGTTTTCGTATTTCCTGATGATTATAAAAGACGTGTGCCAAAAGCAGCTGTTTATCCTCTGGAAACCTCGGAAATATTATGTAAATGGCATATTGATAGAATATTAAAATTTCGATAAAAATTTGCGCCGTGAATCTTCCTGTTTTCCTGGTTTGTATTTGCGATTTACATTGTCGATAACACTTGGTCTCACTTGTATAATCCGTAACTCAGAGAATAACCCGACAGGAAAATCACAAAACGTTTTTTCGCACTACGAAATTCCTAGCGCGGCATCGCCGCAACCAAAGATAAATAATGGCCACAAAATTATTTCGTTTTTCTTCTGTGTTTTTTATGCCTTTTTGTGGCTAAATAAATAAAAAACTTATTTTTAAAACAAGAGAGCCAATTGCAAAACTATGTCCGGCTGTATTTCGGCGCAAATTACGCATCTGCGGCCATCATGTGTAAAGTAGATAGGGATAACACGATGCACATTTATCTATGATAACCACACCTACGCAACTTGTGCTCAAAATCCACCTCGAACATCGTTTTGCAATTGGCTCCTTTAATCTAACTTATTATCATTTGCATTTCACGTTATCGATGATAGTTGTTTATATGTCTCACTTCTTTAATAATTCGAAAACCTCAAATTTTTTGTTTCTACGCATGGTTCACTGATTTATCAAAAATTCTTTCATGATAAAAAACCCCCATGCTATCGCTTTAACTGCTCAAAGCCAAACCGACTCTAAATCCATACCCTATTGGATTGAACAGGTACGCGCCGGAGAGACGGATATTCCCAACGACGTCCTTACTGATTTTTTCAGGAGATTAGTCGTATTCGCCTCCCGTCATCTCAATCATCCTCAGGTTGCCCGAATCTACGATGCTGAAGACGCTGCTCAAAGCGCACTACGCAGCTTCTGCGTCGGCCTACGTGGCCAGAAATTTAACCGCATCAATGAGAACGATGCAGTATGGAAAACACTGATAACAATTACCAAACGAAAAATTATTGATCGTATCCAATTGGAAACACGTCAAAAACGCGGAAGCGGACAGGTTATCAGCGAAACCTTACTTGGTGGCGATCAAAATCCAGGCCTGGATTCTATGGCAGGAAATGAACTCCCGCCGGATCTGATCGTCGACATTGCCGACGAATTCGATTTCAGACTGGGACAATTGGACGACAAACTAAAGCGTATTGCCTTATGGCGGATAGAGGGGTATTCGAATCATGAAATTGCGAATCGTCAAGGTTGCACAGAACGAACGATTGAACGAAAGCTTGCATTAATTCGTAAAACGTGGCATGACAAACGATAATTGATGAAACTCACCGGCCTGAAAACAATAGTTGCACATTATACAGTATTTTTATATCTACTTCTTTCCTCGGTACAGGGCGAATCGGAAATTCCGTACGAGTTATCGGAAATCGTCGTCACCGCGACACGTGAAGAATCGCTTATCTCGGAAACACCTCTCGCCGTGACTGCCATTGACTCAGAAATTCTGCATACAGGGTCTATCGTTGACATTCAGGACCTCGAAAATTATGTACCAGGACTAGAGTTCGCCAATTCGATTAGCGGTAATGGCGCGCTACTAAACCTCAGAGGAATTGGTGTCGACAGCTCGCTTATTGTTGCCGACCCCGGTGTGGCTCTCTACCGGGATGACGTCTACTACTCAACGCCGGTCCACAGCCTGTTTCAGTTTTTCGACGTCGACCGGATAGAAGTATTGCGAGGACCACAAGGGACGCTTTATGGAAGGAATACCCTCGGTGGCGCCGTTAAGGTCTTTAATCGTGTACCGGAATTCTTGACAACCAACGAGGATGAATCCGCTTTATCCTTGAGTTCCGGATATGTGGATGTGCAAGGTGGCGATTTTGACCGCCTCCGCCTCGAAGGCGCAGCCACTATTCTTATGCGTGAAATCCGATTGGCGCATCGTTTGAGCTTTCTCCGGGAAGACCGCGACGGCTATGTGGATAATTTAACCCCGGGATCTCCTGATCTTGATGACCGGAACGATACATTTCTTCGTTGGCAAAGTCGCTACCAACCCATCGAATCGTTGGATTTCTTGCTGTCCTACAACTACTGGAAACAGAATGACCGAGCCATTGCGAGAATTCCGTTCGGCCCGCGAGTATCGACTTCGGCAATTCCCTCACCTTTTGACTACACCGGTGAATTACCCTTGCCAAACGATGTTCGCAAGGTTCATCTCTCTGACGTTCAAAAACGCGAGAATGATGCTCACAGTGTGAATTTCTCGTGGGAACTGGATCATAGTTCCTGGAAGCTAAAGAGTATTTCCAGCTATCAGGCAGCCGATTTATCCAGCCAGTTTGACAGCGATTACACCCAACTGGATTTGCTTGACTTTTACGACAGCGAGAACACAGACGCTGTCACGCAAGAGTTTCAGTTAACACTGGGGGATCTCGACGACAGATGGCACACGGTCGCTGGACTGTTCTTCTACACGGATGATCGGGAGCAACTTCTCGTGCTTCCGGCAAACACCATTCTTGGGCCAACCGCCCTGACCGTTAATGCCACTCAAGAAACCGATGCGTATGCGGTTTTTCAGGAAACCAGCTATCGCTTTGTGGAACCTCTAACTCTGCGTTTGGGATTTCGATACAGTTACGACGAGAAAGAAAGCCGGCAGGATTTTAAGAATTTCTTCGCGCCAACGCCCAACCGGTTCAACCTGGAAGACGATTGGGATTCATTAGACTACAAATTGGGTTTGGATTGGCGAATATCGGAAAATGATTTCGTCTACTTTTCGATCACGACGGGATTTCGCGCGGGAGGGTTTACCTTTGCAGATCCCAGTTCTCAGCCCAATGCCTACGATCCGGAGAAAATAACTGCCTATGAGATCGGCTATAAAGGATCGCGTCTGGATCGGCGATTGCAGGTTGCCTTGAGCACATATTACTACGATAACCGTGATATACAGAGTTCCCAGGCCGTAAGCGGCGGCGGCACGACCGTGGGGGTGGTCACGTCGAGTTCCGACGCCACTGTCTATGGCTTGGAATTGGAAACAGAGTTCTTTTTACAATCGTTTTGGCATATCGGGTTAAGCGCAGCTTGCACCCACGCCACGTACGCCACGTTCGAAAATTTTGTTTACGAATTGGATCCGACATTCACACCGGTAAGTCTGGCCGGCAACCATCTCGTTCGTGCTCCCGAATACACCGTCAATCTGACCAACATCTTTGAAGTGGAGATCGGCCAAGGTTCGCTGCAATGGTTCACGCGCATCTATTGGTCCGATGAAACCGAGCTCAACGTCTTCAATGATCCCCGTTTTCGCCAGAACTCGTTCTATCTAGTCGACATGAGCCTTCGCTACAGTCTATTCGGTAATCGCTGGTTCATCGCCGCATTTGTAAAGAACCTGGGAGATGAAGATATTGCCGTCGGCTTTGACGAAGGTCTCTTTGGCGTGGATAACCATAACAGCTTTCTCTACGCACCTCCGCGTACCTGGGGGGCCTCAGTGAAATATGTTTTTTGATACGTCATCTTACGCCAACTATAAATAACGGTCACATTGATCGGGAGGCTGTGAAGAAACGCGGGTTCTTTGCAAAACCAATGGGGATTTTTCGCAATAGATACCACCAGTGGTAGGTTTTTTGGCGATCGTTCGCGCCGCAGGCAAGAATTTCCGAATGCAATTTCGAAAACCTGATGACGATTAGTAGAATAAGGAATGATAAATGTCGGGTAATCGGGATGTTTCTGGATAATGGTTATTGAATACTCGACTCGGGAAGAACACAACCCAACCCAAGTTGCCTAGAAAAGGCTACCCCCAAAACTATTTTTCACCTTTTATTGACAAATATCGCACTATTTTTTGCCTACAGAAATTCGAAAAGTGATTTCGTAGTGACCTAAATTAAATTAGTTTAATTTTTAAGGTTG
>JAJFLO010000228.1 GCA_021772675.1 Verrucomicrobiota bacterium
TAAGAGTACCAAAAATTCTGAAATCCATTGTCAGATTACGTCAGACAGTTCGACCGGATAGGCATTATCCACGAATTTCAAGAAAACCTTTGAAAAGACACAAATTCAAACAGAAGAAGGAGGTGCAATTCGGTGCGGTAACAGCTGCACCTGGATAAAAAATCAACGTGCTTTACTATTAAAATTTCCTGCTCACATTGCCAGTGGAAGATTATGATTCTTTCTTAAGCGAATGCCATTGCCCCACCTATTCCACGGTGAGTAAATTGCTAGGTGCGGAGATCAGGTATTACGATCTGGAAGCGGAAAACGGTTGGTTACCCGATCTTGAAGTATTGGAGCAACAGGACCTTTCCCGCGTAAAGATCATGTGGATTAATTATCCACATATGCCCACCGGAATTCTTCCGACGAAGAAACTATTTCAAGATCTGGTCAAATTTGCAAAAAAGCATTCGATCCTTCTTTGCCACGATAACCCGTATAGCCTAATTCTGAATGATGCCCCTATGAGCATATTGAGCGTGAAAGGTGCAGACGAGGTAGTTTTGGAGCTGAATTCCTTGAGTAAATCCCATAATATGCTCGGCTGGCGAATAGGATTAGTTGCTGGCAGGAAAGAGTATATTTCTACCATTCCAAGAGTTAAAAGCAATTTCGATTCAGGGATGTTCGTGGGATTGCAGGAAGCAGCGATTGCCGCTTTAAAAAACACTGAAGCATGGCACCGGGAAAACGATGAAGTCTATCGTCGACGTCGGGAGTTGGTAAGCCAGATCCTTAAGACAATAGGGTGCACTTTTGAACCCGGTCAGGCTGGGATGTATATTTGGGCTATAATCCCTGACGATATTGAGAGTGGTGCAGAACTTGTGGACGATTTACTTCAAAAAGCCCATGTCTTTATCACCCCCGGCTTCATCTTCGGTACCAATGGTTCCAGATATGTAAGAGCTTCCCTCTGCGTACTAGGACCCCGGCTAAAGGAAGCTTTAAAACGAATGATAGGCGGTCCAATTTTTGACATAGATCGATCACTCATTTCCCAACCTAAAAAAATCCTTTCAGGGACCGAAGATCCTAATAGAACTCGACAAACTCTATGCCAGTCACTATGTCCTTGAACTCTGTGAACGGTTACAAGCATTTTATTAATTTTTGGTCTGATAGTGAACTTTGTAAGATTTCATTCTATGACCGATAGAAAGTAGCTCTGGCTTTGAGCCTGAGTAAAGCGGTGATTGATTGTGTATTCGGACTAAGCTCTTCACCTCAAGTGCCACTTAGCTCGGCGGCGGAGCTGCTTGTTCAAGCGGAGTTTATCCTGAAGCCACGCAGTCTAAAAGACCGCGCTACCAGGCGCTGTCAGTCGCTATAAATGCATATGTGGCTGGCCGTGCGAAAACGGAGTGATTACGGCGTTTTAACAAGTCCGTCAATGTCCACGTTGAAAAAATTGTGGATGTTATGGTTAACCTGAATCCGTGACGACTGGTTTGAAATTGGGTACTTAATAGGTATTGTACAAAATTAGCGATTCGTCGCCGCTTCGCAGAGCTTTCTTTCAATGCATTTTTTTCGCTAGTAAGCAGTTGACGCTTTGCTCCTAATGCGGTTGTCGCATCAGGCTGTCTCGTTACACTCGGCTGTAGTAGTCATTCTGCCGTACAGCAGAACTAAAAACTTACTGCCTTGAAACTACATCCAAAGCAAACCTTCACGGATCCAGGGTTAAGTAAAGATGAGAATCAAGATTCGACTGAAGTCGTTGAATCATAAGACAGATGTAACGACATCACCCCCATTTTTTTGAACTAGAGAGGAGTTGCCGTCTTGTGGCAGAGAACGAAATAATTTGGTTGGCATCTTATCCAAGAAGTGGAAATACATTCTTGCGGACGATCTTGTGGCATTGCTTCAAGTTAAATTCCGCCAGTATTTATCCAGGAGATCTTGGAACAAATGAGGAATTGAAAAACTTTTCAGGACATATCGAACAAGACGTTAATGGAAAAATTAGGTTTCCCAGAGACGCATTACCGTTGATTAAAACCCATGAGTATCCAGTAAATGACGGTCCTACAATTTATGTTGTTCGCGATGGTCGCGCAGCATGTGTCAGCCTTTGGAAATTCTATAAAAAGACACTTTCAATGGAAGCATGTGTTGATGGATCTCATAGATTCGGATTATGGGCAGATCATGTGCAAGCCTGGAAACCAAATTCCAGGTCGCGGACGCTACTTTTGCGATATGAAGACATGGTATCAGATCTAACAGGTGTACTGGAAAAATTAGGTGATTTTTTAAAGCAAAAAATTATAAATACCGAAATGCCAAAACGGGAAAAGATTGCTGATATTGATGGCCGCTGGGTAAACAAATCAAGTCATTGGCAATCTGCTATAGACGCACGTACCCTTGAGCTTTTTCATTCTCTTAATGGTAAATCCATCAAGGAAATGGGATACGTTTCTTAAATTAGAATTTATAAAAAGAATATGGAATAAGGCTGTTTATGCAATGTCTTGTCCATATTCTGTAGATGATTGGTTAGGCGTTAAGGTGGACAAATATGCACTACCAAATAATTTGATCTTGGGACTAATTTTCTTAATGGGTATTTTCGCCAGACGCAGGCATCGTTAGAAACGATGATTTTTGTATATTTATTTGTGACAATTGGTATATCTTGGATTTTACAGGATGTATGCGTTCTTGATTCTTACACTAAGTTGACTACAGATTCAGTTTCAGAAAAGCAGGCCAAGCTGAGAACATTGCGGATTGTTAGGTATGATGCCAGATTCGAACAATAGGGTATTACAGTGTTGAAATAATTGTCGGTGAAAACGAATGACACCCCTACTTAGAAACTTTTGACCTTTGGGCCAATTACATCGTGAAATATCCGGGTTCGGGTCACGATTTATGTTTTATTTTCATGAAACCTTGAATGTCCAAAACGAAGAAAAAGATGATTTGTCAAGAGACCAACAAATGGTCATCGTGTGTTTTATGATCTTTATAGACGGCCATTTCTGTGTAGTATTCATCGCGGCAATCCGGGCAGTATGTGTGTGTTGTTCGTATTCCTTCTTTTTGCTCCAGATAAGTCTCTAATTTCTGCCACGTTTCGTGTCCCGTATCATCTCGGATCTTTTTGCAAACACAGCAAATGGGTAAAATAGTCTCGTACGATTGCATTTTTCGTTCGATTTTTGCCGCAGCCAGGCATTTGGAAATTCTAAATTCAAATTCCTCAAAAGTAAACGGTTTCAATAAGTAATCGTCAGCGTCATAACGGAGTGCTTGAATAGCCGTATCAAGCCGCCCATAGGCAGTGATAATCATAACTTTTGTATCTGAACACAATTCCTTAATTCTTTGAAGTACACCAATACCATTTATACCCCTCATCACCAAGTCAACAATAACCAATTCGATATTGAACTTGTTTTCTTCGAATGTTGATATTGCGGTTTTCCCATCATTGCATGTATCAACGGAATATCCTTTTCGTTCCAAATTGATTCTGAGTGTTTTTAACAATGCTTCGTCGTCATCAATCAACAATATTTTACCACCTTCCATAAAATTACCCCTTCTTCTTTTGTCCAATATAGATGAGTAGCATCAATGACACCAAATAATTACACTTAAATATAATTAACTGATTCTGAAGACAATATGTTTTTTGAGGGAGAATTTAAATTGTCTGAATATTCAATAAGCCGGGGCATTATAGAACAATGTGTGACAGGATCGTCTCAGATGACGCCTAAATGATTAGTATTTTATCGATCGTGCACCGACAAAGGGTGCTGAAACAAAATAGTAGAGGGATGCCGGTGCATGATCGATAAAATACTGTTGAACCAAGCCGAATGTCGGTATTGGCAGTAATCATTGATAATCGGTTCTATGGGTATTGTATGTTTTTTTGTCGGCAGAACAAGTAGTTTGATGGATGATTTTTTGGGACACGCAGGAAAAACAATTGGCCTTCTATGAGTCTTTTGTTCATTTTTGATTAGATTTCAGCTTCTGATTTGATCGAATTCGCGAATTTTTCGGTACAAAGACAGACCGGTCCGCTGTCCTGTTCTGCTTAAAAAAACAGGCTTGGATCTGAGGGGATTCGGTTTATTGTCAAGTAGATTCATAGCTATTGTGGATGGGTTTTAACTAATTTTGTTGATTCGGGCTGTAGCGCAGCTGCTTTGAATAGACGGGCCTGTTTACACTTGGGACAAAGGAAAATATCAATGCCGGTCAACCAAAGCATGATTTCCTGAACTGATTCACTCAATTGAAGGATTGATCTGTGCATTGTCAACGGATTGGATGCGATTATTGGAAATGGCGAGTGCCCTAAATAGTGTCTGTCCCGAAAAGGCGAATTTCGAAATATTAAATTTCTATAAAGCCACAACCTGTTTTATGAAAACATGTTATGGATTTAGTTTATTTTCATAAATCGAGTTATCAACAGGTTGCTACGGATGAGTAATTTTACGTCCGTCAACTCCAAGAGTTTTTCAGAAAAATAGTAACTACCTAATTTAGAAGTTGTTATGAATATCACACAACGTAATTTCCCCAGACCTATGCGTGG
>JAJFLO010000229.1 GCA_021772675.1 Verrucomicrobiota bacterium
TATTCCTGTTCTCCCAAATTATCCTTATAACTCCCGCACTCTCTTGGCATAAAACCCTTGTTCAGTTACCAAGAACAATCAATAAATTGTTTCATATAGTTCACTGATTTTGGGATGATTATTTTTTTCCAACTTCCTTACTTGAAATGTGTGGATTTATGAAAACCGTCCTTGTAGACCGGGATACAGTATACGATCTGAACATCACCAACGATCGTTTTCTCCTCGGGTTCAAAGGAGAGATGAGTTCAATGGAACTCTGTTTACTCAGAGAACGTTCTCAGGCAGCAATTCAAGAGAAGGCCAGACGTGGAGAACTCTATCTGACCGTACCGGCAGCTTATATAAAAACACCCAATAATCACTTGAAGAAAAATCCGGATAAACGTATTCAAGAGGTGATCCATTTAGTATTCAGTAAGTTCAGAGAATATGGGACCATGCGTTCGGTATATAACTGGTTTGTCAACGAGACTATAGAAGTGCCGATGATTTCTAACGGCAGAGGGGTTCGCACTAGCGAATGGAAATTGCCTAAGGAAAGTACCATTTTGCGCATCCTGGATAATCCGATTTATGCCGGAGCATATGCTTATGGTCGTACCAAAACTGAGGTCTATTTTGAAGACGGCCGAAAACGGTTGAGAAAAGGGGTTCGTAAGGATCAAAACGATTGGGATGTGTTGATATTAGATCATCATGACGGTTATATTACCTGGCAGGAATATCAATCCAACATGAACACATTAGCCCAAAATGCAAATCAGAAAAGACCTCTGGTAAAAGGAGCCGTTGGTAATGGAGAGGCGCTGTTGTCCGGTTTTCTTCGGTGTGGCCATTGTGGGAGAAAGCTCTTGACCAAATATCAGGGGCGTAATGGAACACACAAGCGTTATGTGTGCACAGGAAAACGAATCGATAATGACCCAAAAGGGTGTATTTCATTTGGAGGATCACGGGTTGACCAGACGGTGACGGAATTTTTATTCAAAGTGCTATCCCCGATAGGATTGGAAGCCTCGTTAAAAGCCATAGAGAAGATCAACATCGAATCAGGAACGATAAGGCGTCAACGAGAATTAGAGTTGGAAGAAGCACGGTATGAAGCGCTATTGGCGCAACGTCGGTACAATGCTGTCGATCCGGATAATCGGTTGGTCGCCTCGACATTGGAAAACGATTGGAATGATACGCTAATCAAGATTGCGAAACTTGAGAGCCAGATTGATGGCTTGGTAGAAAGTCCCTCTGCTCTGTCACCTGAAGAAGAAGCTGAAGTTAAAGATCTCTCGCAGGATTTGCCGTTGGTATGGAATCATCCGAGCAGTTCGGCGGAATTAAAAAAGCGCATTATTCGCACGGTCATTAAAGAAATTATTGTCTACTTGAAGGATCAGAAGGTAACATTAGTTATTCATTGGCAAGGCGGTGAGCATACTGAACTTGAGATAGTTAAGAACAAATCAACCAATAATCCGTTGAGGACAGATGTTGGAACCAAACAGATTATTTGTGAACTTGCCAGGATTATGCCTGATAAACAGATCGTTGCTTTTCTTAATCGTCTAGGCAAAACCACTGCCCAAGGCCATACCTGGAATCCCGTGCGACTCCGGGCTTTTCGCAGTCATAATAAAATCCGTGCTTATCGTCAAGGTGAAAGACAAGAACGTGGAGAATTTAGTGTGAACGAAGCAAGCTTAAAACTTGGAATTGGCAATACCAAGGTTTGGCGGCTTATACACCATAAAATTCTACCGGCAAAACAAGTTTGTGCCGGTGCACCATGGATCATTTTGAAAGAAGACCTTGAGACTGAAGCGGTCAAAAAGATGGCTCATTCCAAACTGCCCAAACGTCCACCTTCACTGGATCACGAGCAACAACTTTTTGATTTTCAATAAAGGAGATTATGGAGACGATTGTGTTACCCGGGCTGAGACGGCCTTTGGCCGCCGCAACGACAGAGACCGCCACCATTGAGATATATGATGATGTGATGGTGTGGTCCTTTAACTTGCTTTAACAAAATAAACGTTCTACCTTCGTTATTATTTGTATAAAGGATTGAACCGAAAGGAGAATACCATGGAAAAATTTATCGAAAGGCATCGGTCCAAAATCAGTGGTGTTATTTCCTGTTTTTGTTTTGATCAAGTTTTGTTTGACGGACATCTGCATCCAGGATAACCTTGATGCTATAGAAAAATTAATAAGTAGAAAAGGTATACTAACCTGGATTATTCATAAACTTTTTATTATCCTGCTGAACAGCAGGATTACTAAAGTATGAATAATTCAGACTAATCAAAAATTTCAAGCAGTTTGTCAATTATCAATTATAGGGAATCAAACAAGTCTTTAGAATTGGCTGTTCTTCTTTTAAGGTGATTAGCAAAATTATGGATAGAAGATAGCGCTAACACTCAGGAACTTACAGACAATTTTATCAAAGAGAACTGGCCGAAAATACTTTCAAAGTATGCACAGCAAGTTAATCCTTTACCGGAAGACCTGCTTTCCGGCGTGTCTTATTATTGGGTAACCGAATAGGATGAGTTTGCTGCAGATGTAATGTTTCACAATCGTTTTTCACTTAAATGAGAAGTTTGAAAATTTTCGTTTAATTTTGAGTAAAAACATCGTTTTCGCGGATCATTTAGGCTTAAGGATGGTGTCAAAAAAAATTACGTGTCACATTGACTTTCGAGACGTAAAGATGTCTGTGTTTTCAGAACATATCGACAAGTGTTTGTCGATGTCGTTGTTCGGCAGCGATTCTGGAATCTTTATACTCTGGAAATTTGATTTCGATGTTTGTCGCAACCGATACTAATGCACGTAGCATTCACAGCTGAGCGTTATCTCAGTAACACATAAATTCATAGATTTTTAACTTAAAAAAGTACAGAGGTGTGTATCATGCAACCGTTCCCCAAAGAACCGCTCAAGAAAGTTTCCAATCTTGCGGCTCAAGCCCCTTTAAGCCCCCGTGTCAAAGGAGACGGGCGGTAGATAACCCTTGTCTTCCAATTAAAGTCATATTAGCGGCAGCAATTCCCGGTGAAGTATTAAACATTCGTATTTCCGCTGATCATTAGTGATTTCACGAGATACAACCTTCCCTCAAATAAAATTCCACACCGTTTTTTTGAAATTATAGAGTAGAAAAGCAGTTCTCAATCTTCCAGCGCCCCCTTCCTCCTTTCATCGGATCTTCGAGGGCATATTTTAAGCTAACCAAATATATAATAGTAGTTTACATATATTTCTATGCAAATATTGTGGTCACTAATTAAAATAGTTTATTTTTTTAGATTTTACTTGAAATAAACAATAAAGGCCTTCTCTTAGTAGTCACAATGTTTATCGATGACCAAAATTTTAAGAGAGGGGATAAAAAGTACCGCAGAGTTTTGCTGAGAAACTCGTATCGGAGAAATGGCAAAGTATGCCAT
>JAJFLO010000230.1 GCA_021772675.1 Verrucomicrobiota bacterium
ATCTTTCGCTCGTCAATTATTTGATCAGCCAGGATTGTTTTGCGACCAGATCCTTCTGAAAGGAATGGCTTTAGGTATTCTTCTTCAAGTTCCTGGAAAGACGCTTCAAGCTCCGGGAGGTCTTTCTCCACAATATCGATAATCTCTTCGTCCATGGTAAACAAATATCACCTAGATCGAAATTGGCAACACAGTTAAAGAAAGTCGTTTCACCCGAAGATAGGTTTTCTCAGATAACACGCCATATATTACTTGTCCGAAAATAGCAATTTCCCGTAATTTGAGATCAATAGAAATGCCGTGTTTAATTAAAAATTTACAGATATCCGAGAAGATCCCTTTTAATCGATAACTTTCTCCTTCTATGATGATGGTTTCACAGTGATGAACAACTCGGTCAAGCCCGGCAGCGGTCATTGCGTTATCGTTAGCGAATGTTTTATTCCATTCTTTGTAGATACGGTTGGTTGTAATGACGGTGGATGCTTTTTCATAGCGTCCGGCCAGCACCTGAAATAGCAGCTCAGTGCCCAGTTTATCCACAAGTAGGTATCCGAGTTCATGGATGATTAACAGTGTGAGGTTGCAGATACCGTTTTAGGGTTTTGGTAAAAGTACCCATTTGTCGTGCATCAGCGAGTTCGTTTATGATGGTAGTTGCGGTTGCGAAGCGGGTATTAACGTGTTTTTCGCAAGCGTGTACTGCGAGAGTCTGGGCGAGGAATGTTTTACCAAGCCGACATTGCCGATAAAAACAACGTTGGCGTTGTTTTTCATAAATTGGAGGATAAAAAGGTGACGTACCTGATCCGCATTGATTTTCTTTGGCCAGTAAAAATCGAATTTAGCCCAGATTTTTCACAATACTTCTGTTACAAAAGCGTATACCACCTAAATTCAAAGTCTTAACTTGTCTCGCAATTCTGCTCAATAGAACTCGACACAGTGTCATCCGCTCGTCTACGTCAAACCATTGAAATATTACACTATTCCTGCTGCTTTTCGCCATTCAGATCGCCCAAACCTGACATCAATCTGAGCGCGAAATTATCCAAGTTATTTATTTGTGAGCCCTAAGTAGACTTCCTGCCTTTCTTGAAATACAAATTCATATACGATCAAGATCGCTTCCACTGAGAAGCGGACGCATCGGATGGCATTCGCCAATCTCCACGCGGGGACAGACTAATAGTTCCGACTTTGGGGCCATCGGGAGTGCAGCTACGTTTAAACTGCTGCGAAAAAAATCGTTGTATAAAAACATTCAGCCATTTAGATAGCTCTTTTTCATTATATGCATCGCCAAATGCGAGCGTCGCTAAGCAAACTATTTTGTCCGGTGAAGCGCCGTATTTAATAAAATGATAAAGAAAGAAATCATGGAGTTCATATGGTCCGATAATATCTTCGGTTTTGTGAATAATCGAACCCGTTGCAGATAGCGGTAATAATTCAGGGCTAATTGGGGTTTTAATAATATTTAATAATGTTGCTTTGAGTTTTTTATCACTCTGATCTGCAACCCATTGAATCAGATATTTAACTAATGTTTTTGGTACACTGCAATTGACAGCATACATGGACATATGATCGCCATTATACGTTGACCAGCCAAGCGCCATTTCTGATAAATCACCGGTGCCTATAACTATACCATTTTCCTTATTCGCCAGATTCATCAAAACCTGAGTACGTTCACGCGCCTGAGTATTTTCATAGGTAACATCGGTAATTTTGGGATCATGTCCAATGTCGTTGAAATGTTGAGTGCATGCTGCCTTAATGTCTATTTCACGTAATTCAATCTTCAGAAGATCACACAACTCTCGAGCATTTTGATAGGTAGACTCGCTTGTCCCAAATCCTGGCATGGTTACGGCAGTGATACCTTTACCTTTTAAACCTGTTTTCTTCGCTGCTGCATGAGTCACCAATAATGCCAGGGTTGAATCCAATCCTCCAGAAATACCAATAATAGCAGATTTGAAGTTGATATGTTTCAGCCTCTTTGCCAATGCAGATGATTGGATGTTGATGATCTCTGAACAGTGTTTATCCCGTTCAGAGATGTCATGCGGAACAAAAGGGTGCGGGGTGATTGTGCGGGATATTTGCGTTAATTCATTAATATTATCCATTTGGACAATGCAATATGACAATGGGTCATTATCAGCAAATGTCGTTTCATTAATCCGTGTTGCAATCAATCGCTGGCAGTCAATATCGGCAAATTCGATTGTGTTTTTAGTTTCAAATCTGTCCGTTTCTGATAGCATCGTCCCATTCTCGGCGATCATAGCATGGCCGCTAAATAGGACATCCGTGGATGATTCCATTACTCCGCATGATGAATAAATATATCCTGAGACACAACGGGCGCTTTGCTGACGAACCAACTCACGACGATAGTCTGCTTTTGTAACCAATTCATTACTCGCAGACAAATTGGCAATAACCGTTGCACCGGCAATTGAATGATTTAAGCTTGGCGGAATAACATTCCATAGGTCCTCACATAACTCAAGACCGATGATCAATTCTGAGTTTACTCGAAATAACAGATTGCTTCCAAAAGGAACTGTTTGATCACAAATAGTCGTATCGGTTTTTGATATGGTTTTTCCAGAAGTAAACCACCTTTTCTCATAATACTCTTTATAGTTAGGCAGGAAACTTTTGGGTACAACACCTCTAATCGAACCATTTTGAATAACAATTGCACAATTATATAAAGCATTTTTAATTCGAACCGGAGCGCCAACAATCGATATAACTCCTAAAGATTTTGTGGAAGAACAAATAGAACCAATGGCATCCACCACCCCGTCAATTAACTGAGATTGGTGAAACAAATCACCGCAGGTATATCCTGTTACAGACAATTCAGGAAAAACCACGAGAGATGCATTCTTCTTATCAGCATCCTTAATGAGGTTTACTATTTGATCTCTGTTATATTGAACATCAGCAACTTTAAGTATCGGTACAGCGGTTGCCAATCTATAGAATCCGAACATTGATTATACCTTGCTTTTAAAATCATTCTAATTTAAAATTCTTATCAAATAATAAATCATTTAAGTGTATATAGGCAGGATTTTGTGCATTGACTACGCTTTGCAAAATGGTTATATCGGAAAGAATAGTCAGCATATTATATAAAAAGCTTAATGTCTGCCATGGGGTAGTGCTTCTTATTTTGAGTATGCAAGACAGCTTTGTTTATGAATGCACTCGCTGCAATTAAAGCATCCGCAATTTCAACATTGTGGCTCCTTGAATACTCCCGCAAATACTCACCAGCTTTTTTCCCCGTATTATCATCAATAGGTATAAAATTTAAGTTATTGAAAAAGTATTTAACAGACATTTCTTCACCCTCTCTAATACCAGCGTAAATTTCCGCAAGAGAAACTGGAGTATACGAAACTATGTTACCATCTAAATACATATTTTTAATTTTATCAATTATACGCTCATTACCCCTTAAACATTCTATGATGATGTCTGAGTCAAGTATCACTTTCATACAAATTCAATCTATTTCCTTTTCTCAAATTGCGTAAGTAAGTATTAGGCTCAATGTCATAGTTTGCCCAAATACCTGAAACATTGTCCAGTGCTTTGATAAAATCTAATTTCTTAGGGCCAAAATATACTTTTTTTATAGCAGCTCGAATTAAATCTGACACCGATTTTTCACTCTTTGCAGCCAATTCTTTTAAGTAATTCCAATCTTCATCATTTATATATATTTGAGTTCTATGCATTATATCACCTGGGATTTAATGTATATCATACATCATATGATACGCTAATTACAATTAAAATCAAGAATATTTTGTAACTGTCAGCGATAAAGAATAGATTTTTCATCATCGCCAATTTTTCTCCAATATTTTTCAAGTCCAAACCATACGCCACGGGTCCTGCCTAAACCATGGAGTTTAGTTTACACTCAGTATTTCAATTATCCCGGCAGTTACAATTTAGATCGTGTTGCGGACAAAGATGTCACGAGGTGTCAAATGGTGCAAATCGAATCTGTATGGATCGAGAGTATTCCATACTGCACCCGAATTCGGTAAATGATTGATAGCGGAATGATTCTGAGATGTGTTTGATGAATTTTTTAAAACTTCCGTAAAATGTCACTGCAGTGGCAACGGCGAATTTTAGGAGTGTGTTTTCAAAGTGTGAGTGCTCAAGCAGTTTTCTTTAATACGCCAGAATATAGTCGATTTTCCTCACTTTGTTTTCTGATTTTGCACTGATTTTCATTCAGAAAGTAGAGGTAGCTATATTTGTTCAGTCCTAAATCTCTTCTTTAAATCTGATATTTCTTGCCGATATGCAACATTACTTTCATAGGCTTGATATAACTATCCTAATTTCAATACATTATCAATTTATTGATTTCCTATTTGTGACTATTTGAGAATCTGGTCACATTACATATTCATTAAAATGCTTAACATGCTTCAAATAGCTATGTTATGAATAAGGTTGTCCTCCGGAAATTTCATTTTCCTGAAATTGTTCCTTTTTAATACTTCCAGAATCACTTCAGAAAAACATATACCACAATAAGCAGATCTATAAAATATAAAAAAATTGTTAAAAAAATAGGCAGTGTCTAATTGTGCTACAGATAGCCT
>JAJFLO010000024.1 GCA_021772675.1 Verrucomicrobiota bacterium
CTCCTTGGCATGAAGCATCCCCTTTTTTTTGAGTGAAATTGCATAGCAATTCAATGCTCCATCATAGTATCCCACATTTCCCCCATTCAAAAAACGAGAAGGATTACAGGACAAAATCAGGGGGGGGGCTAAACGATTACAATCGCGATAGGTAAAATAGGCAATTTATTTTTTCGAACTTTAAACGGATGATTCATCAGGAGGAAAACATTTTGTCGCTGTAACCTATTTTTGTGGGAAAAGTTACGACGGATTTACGACATAACTTATACTGGCCATGTGTCTTATATCTAAATAATTTAAACAAAATTAGAATGCAAGTTTGTAGCCAGTATAAATTTTCTAAGAAATATAGCTTAAATTATTGGTATTAATGAAGATATGAGAAATGACTATTTTGATATACTGGAACATCCGTTTAAAATGCGTATACATTAACCGTGTTTTAAATCCTCCTATAAAAGTCATATTTTCGTTTTTCCATCATCCGAAAGGACAGTTCTAATTGCCCATTTCGTTGCATCTAGTTTTAAATTAAATTATTGAGACTAACCTGCATTATGCATAAACGTTCTATTACAAGTCATTATATCACATAATATCAACGAGTTGTGAAGTCGTTCGGGTTCGAAAGAGTTCACTATTTCTGCACGCGAATGAAATTCATAAATCACTGATCTCAGGCAATCTCTGATGACTCTCACTACAAAAGTTTATGAATAATGCAGGCTAATAATGCGGGGCCTGGGAATTCGTTTTTTGTTACCCAATTCATTGTAGTAATGTTGTTATCATTGGTGATTATTTCAGTAACTCCAATTCAATTAACTTGTTTTTTAAACAATTGACATCATAGGGTTTCCTAAGATAACCATTGCTAAGCTCAATGACAAAATCTGATAGGGCAGAAGACTTTCCGAAGCCTGAAGAGATTAGGATTTTTGTTGGGTTTTCAATTTTTTTAAGTTCTTCAAACATGCGGAAAATTTTTAAAACCAAAAATCCGTTAATAATTGGCATTTTGACGTCCAAAATTATTAAATCATAGGGATTGTTATTAATCAAAGAATTTTTTAATGTAATTAGTGCGTCTTCCCCATTGTTAGCCGCATCACATTCCCCTTGGAAAAAAGATAGTGCTTCACATAGAAATTCTTGATTCAACATATCGTCTTCAATTATTAATGCTCGAAACATGTTATTTCCTTATTAGCTCGCATCTCTCACAACTCTATCGCAACCTCCAATTTGTCAGGATTAGCAACAGATGCCATGAGTAATTACGACCTGACTGGAACTTTCGTAGCAACTTCTTGTGAGAAATTTTGAGCAGTTGTCTACTGTCATAGTGAAAATGATTAACTGGTATATTTCGTCTGTCCTTGGGGACCAAGGGATTACCCAAATTGAATGTGTAGTCAAAATGTGAATGACCGATTTACTTTTACCTAAACCTAATAAATTCTTGGAGGCACTCCGTTTTGAATATCCACTCCCCAAATTTATGCAGATTTGTTCAAATAATCGAAATGGCTACTTTGAAAACGTTAGCTATAACAAAATTAATGCACCCTTTTTAATAACTATCGGCAAAGGGTGGTCGTATATTTAGTGTAAAGTAGAATTATTCGATATTTTTTTGATTCCCCACATAATTACCTCAGATACGACATTTAATGTAGAGAATAATGTCAAATCTCCTATCACAAAACGCAAAGGATTTTTAAACGTTTATTTAAATTGATTTTGGTCTGGCCAAACCACATGAACTTTTTGAGATAAAATCAATAATTTCATTAATTTCAGGATTGTCAGGATATTTTTCTTGAATTTCTTTGGTCGCCGATTCTAAAGTCAGTGTCGAGCGGACGATCGTTTTAAAGACCTCCGAAACGATTTTTATCCTTTCTTTTGATTTTCCATTCCGTTCCATTCCTATTTTGTTAATTACTCTCATTTCAGCAGGTATTCCATCGGCAATTGTGAATGGCAGCACATCATGGGTTAATTTGGAATATCCTCCAATCATAGCCATTTTACCGATTTTGACAAACTGGACAACGCCGGTATAGCCTCCAATAATCGCATTGTCATCAACTTCAGTATGACCTGAAAGCATTGCACCGCTGCTCATTATAATATTATTCCCCAAACGGCATTCATGTGCGATATGGCAATAGGATTGAATGAAACAATTATTCCCTATTCGAGTAATATTTCCAGCTCCAGTCGATGAATTTATGGTAACATATTCTCGTATAATGTTATTATTACCAATTTTCACATAGGTAGTTCCACCCTTAAATTTTAAATCCTGTGTTTGTTTGCCAAGACAACAGAACGAATACAATTCACAGTTATCGCCAATGGTTAAATGACCATCTAAAACTACGTGACTATGGAGTTTGCAGTTTTCGCCAACACGGACGTGTTCGCCGATAATACAGTAAGGACCAATGGTACAGTTGTCACCGATGATGGCACCATCTGCTATAATTACTGTTTTATGAATGGAAGATATACTCATTATTTTCTAGTTATTCAGTTTTTATGATTGCGAATTTAAATTGTACTTCGGCTGCTAATTTATTGGAATTAAAAATCTTACCAATGCATTTGCCGAATTTTTCTTTAATAGATTTTAATTCGACATGTATGGCAAGGCGGTTTGCAGGAGTTATGGGTGCAAAAAATGAAGCGAAATCGATTGACATAAAATAAATTATTTTATCCTTATTTCTTGGGATATGCAGCATGCCAACGCATCCAACTTGAGCGATTATTTCGATCAAAATAGTATTGGAGACATATGAATCATATTTATATCGTGACAAAGTATATGGTTCGTTAATCGTTACATTTTTGAGTCCTCTTACACTCTCTATTTTATCTGATTGACCATTTTCGATAAATGCTTTATCGATAAATAAAAATGGATACCGATGTGGAATTGTTTTTTGAATATCGATTAAATTTAGTTCTTCTACATGGGATTTAGTCTGCTGACTGGAAAATGGCTCTTTGTTAATTTTCTGCGTTTGTTCATGAACAAATGGGGAGTCAATAAATTCTATTTCCAGTTGTGCTTCTGAGGTTATTTCATCTTCAGATGTTATTGAACAATCAACGAAGGTTCCATTGCTTATTGAATCTGAAATTGTAATTTTTATTGTTAGTTGGTCTCCAGGGACTACCGGTTTTCTGAATTTGACTCGTTTAGTACCTGATAACAAAGGAAATTTATTTTTATTATTTCCTTGATGTCTAATGGCCGCAATTGCTGTTTGAAACATGGCTTCAATTTGTAGCACTCCAGGCAGTACCGGGTTATTTGGAAAATGACCTATGAAAAATGGTTCATTTGCCGATACGTATTTAATACCGGTATAGGTGTTATTTTCATCTATATGGATTTGATCAATCATCATATAAACGGGATCAAATCCAAGCAGTGCTTTTATATCAATAATATTTAAATAGTTATTAGGCATTGTGTAGTATCAGTTTTGCTAGTTCTACATTAAGTGGATGACCTGGTTTTATTGCGACAACTTCGCCGATGATTCTAAATCCTGATAATGATAAATCACCAACAATATCTAACATTTTATGACGTACAAATTCATCGTCATATCGTAATTCATCTTTGCATATTATGATGCCATCCTTTAATATTACTGCATTATCAAGACTGCCTCCCTTGATTAGACCTTTGATCATCAATTCTTCGATTTCTCTGTATATACAAAATGTCCTGGCTTTACTTATTTCTTGCACGAAGGTTTCTGTATCAATCGGGATACTTAAATATTGTGTATCTAATATTCCATCACCATATTTAACCGTACACGATATTTGGTAATTTTCGCACGGAAGTAAAATTAGGCGACTTTCACCACTTTCAACAAATAACGGTTCTTTTACAATGAAATATTTCTTTTTCCCTTTTTGGATTTTTGATCCTACTTGTTTAATCAGGTCAACATATGGTGCACTGCTACCATCTGCAATTGGAGGTTCAGGACCGTCCATTTCAATGATTGCATTGTCAATACCAAAGGCATATAATGCAGCCAAGACATGTTCGACCGTATGTACTTTTGCCTCACCGTTTGCTATAGTTGTTGCCCGCTGAACATCGATAACATTGGTTACAATCGCTTTTACTGAGGGGTGGTTTGGAAGATCAATTCGGACTATAATTATACCCGAATCTTCAGGTGCGGGTTTCAAAGTAAGATGTGCTCTGACACCTGTATGCAATGTTATTCCAGAATAACGACATGATGCCTTAATTGTTTTCTGCTTCTTGTTCAAAATACTCCTTTTCTTTATCCTTACTCCTAAGTTTTATTCCCTGCTCTGAATTTGTGCATAAAACGCAAATATAGTTCTGATTTAAAATTAGACAATTTGTGAGATTGCTTTGAGCTAACCCATGGTACAAAATAGATTTCGATAAATCTTTAATTGCTTACTGTAAATATTCGACCAAGTTCTATTCGATAACTCATGTAATACAAGGAGTTTATAAGTTATTCCCCGCCATGCCGAAAAAACAATCGCTTATATTTTTATAAATCGTATTCACATTCCAAATTGTAATTTTCAACCTTTGAATTATAGATACTTTATGAAATAAAAATTAATAATTCCTAAATAGAGTTTAATTATTTGTATGCTTGAGAAAATGAAGTCATTATTTGAATTGCAAGAATTGGATTTAATCTTAAAAGAAGCAAGGATTGTTCATGGTAAGGAAGTCGACTCTGATTCAATTTTAGAAAAAATTTCGAAAATCAGAGAAAAAATTGACGGCGAAACCTTATCTCGTTACGATCGATTAATAAAACAGGGGTTAGGTGTTGTACAGTTAAGAAATGGTATGTGTTTAGGGTGTAATCTCAGCATACCGATTGGTGATATTAACCGTATGAATGTAGGTAATATGGACCCCATTTGTCCCAACTGCGGGATATTTATCAATCTATAATCTGTAGAATTATTTATTTAAGAAAGTTTTATGGACTTAAAAAAAGTTGTAAAGGTAGAGAATGTGATCGTTGGGTTGTCAGCCGATAGCCAAGAAGAAACATTAAAGCTGCTAATAGAGCCGTTTTTAAAGGAAGGGGCTATTTTAGATCAGGATGTTTTTTTGAAGGACTTGTTGGAGCGTGAAGATCAAATTTCAACCGTGATTGAAAACGGTGTTGCAATTCCTCATGCCCGCTCACTTACTGTTCAACGGTTATCTCTTAGTGTTGGTATCGCAAATGACGATGGAATCCAGTTTAATCTGGATTCAGAGATTAAGTGCAAACTTTTCTTTTGTATTGCAGTTCCAGTGTTTGCTCCGACTTCTCATATATCGCTTTTACAACAGCTTGCAACATTTGCTCATAATGTGAAGCGTGTAGAGAAGATTATTCAGTATAAAACGGCCGGTGGATTATCAAAAGCTTTGGGGGCGTTTAAGGGATAGTTGAAGACCTATTTTATCATCCATATTTTTTAAACAAGAATTACTTCCCAAAGATCAAGCGGGCACTCTTATTTAATTTAAGGTCTGCGTTATTACTATTTTTTGGTTTTGGATCTACCCGCTTAGGATGAAGCTCAATTGTTCGAGCAATATTCCATAATACACCAATAGATATCCAAGTCATCAGCATACTCGAACCTCCGTAGCTAATCAATGGAGCTGTAACTCCTGTTGTCGGGAAAAATCCACTCACGACACCTATGTTTATTAGAGCATGAAATCCAATGGAACATCCAATTCCGAATCCGAGCAGCATACCTTCTTTGTCTACAGCATTTGCACCTATCATGAATGCAGATGCAATAAATGCTAAATAAAGTAATATAACTGACATCATGGCTGCGAAACCAAGTTCTTCTCCAACAATAGCCATGATGAAATCAGTATGTGCTTCGGGAAGGTAATATTCTTTCATCCGGCTTTTGTTAAATCCCAAGCCATACCATTGCCCAGATCCCAGTGCCAATTGAGATGAGTATAACTGGTATCCCGTGGTTCGCTTATATTTTTCCGGATTGAGAAACGATGTTATTCGTGACGCACGAACAGGGCTATTCATAACGATTCCTATGAATGCCATGACTAAAAAAATAATTAAAATTACAAAATAACGCAATCGTATGCCTGCGACAAAAAACATTCCCATAACAACAGCACATGTAATCACAGTGATACTTAAACTTCCCCCAATCAAAATGCCGACAATTACGGTTCCCACAATACAAATTGGTTTTAATAATCCATACTTAAACGATTCTACATAACGTGGATTGGAACCAAAGTATTTGGCTAAGTAGATGATGATAGCAAGTTTCGCAAATTCGGAAGGTTGGATTGTACGATTTCCAATACTCAACCAACGATACGCGCCTTTTATTGCACCCTTCCCGATAAAAGGGAGATTCGCCAGTGTCGAATTGGGAATTCCGAATTTTGAGAGAATATGGATTGTTCCAAGGTAAAATAAAGGTATACTAATTCCTATAAGGATGATATGGCTATATGATCCAATTTTGCGATAATCGACGCGATGAACCAAAATCGCCGCTACCATTCCAAGGAGAATCCAGAGAGTTTGCTGTTTTAGCTTTTGCTCGCCATACATATATGCTGTGGTTGAGTAAAGCATGACCAACCCAAAAATACTAAGGGACATAACGGTGACCAGCAGAAATATCATTGCATAGTTTGCTTGTCTACTTGTGATCATAAATATTTAATTCCCCTCAAGGGGGGCTGGAATTGCTAGTTAATTTCTCTGATGCTTATGCTGTACTTTCACTTTTAACCGTTTGTTTTTCTTTGATCGCTTTTAGCAAACGTTCCTGTAATTTGCTATCATTCTGGATTGCCTGCTTTGCTTGTTCTCTACCTTGGCCGATGTGCTGTGAATCGAATGCAAACCATGATCCCCGTTTTTCAATAATATTTAAATTTATTCCAACATCCAAAATTGAGCCGGATCTGGAAATCCCCTCGGCATACATAATGTCAAATTCAGCTTCTCTAAATGGTGACGCAAGTTTATTTTTTACGACTTTAATTCGAGCTCGATTTCCAATGATTTCGCCGGAACTGGTTTTTATCCACCCAGTTTTCCGAATATCCATACGTATTGAGCTATAAAATTTTAGTGCATTGCCCCCGGTTGTTGTTTCAGGGTTACCAAACACAATCCCTATTTTTTCTCTTATTTGATTGGTGAAAATAATGCACGTTTTACTTTTACTGATTACGCCGGTTAATTTCCGTAGTGCCTGAGACATTAATCTCGCCTGTAATCCCATATGAGAATCACCCATTTGACCTTCGATTTCGGCGCGGGGAACAAGCGCTGCAACCGAATCAATGACTAAAACGTCGAGTGAGTTGCTTCGTACAAGTGTCTCTGTTATATTTAATGCGTCTTCACCGCAATCCGGCTGAGAAACCAGTAAGTTATTTGTATCAACACCGATAATTTTGGCATAATGAGGATCTAAGGCGTGTTCAGTGTCGATGAATGCGCATTGACCGTTTGCTTTTTGTGCGTTTGCAATGATATGGAGACACACGGTGGTTTTTCCTGATGATTCGGGTCCAAATATCTCGACGATGCGCCCTCTGGGAACGCCATTAACTCCCAATGCTATATCCAGCGAAAGCGCCCCTGTACTAATCGTTGGGACATCTGCTTTTAAATTGTCACCCAGTCGCATAATTGATCCGCGGCCGAACTCGTGTTCGATTTGTTTCAACGCTAAATCTAAACTCTTATCAGCTCCTGCTTTTGAATCATCGCCTTTTTTATCTTTTTCCATGTAGTTGACCTTTATTCCAGTTCATTTACTAAAAGTTTATAATATAATTAAATAATAAAGTTAATCCGATATATTTAAATGTTCTTGAAATAGATTCAAGGCAGCCAAAATAGAATTTTCCCGAATTAGGGTACGATCTCCGCTGAATTCATTTTTCACTGTTTGAATTTCCCCGTTTACGTAGGTTGCTATATAGACCAATCCGACAGGTTTATACGATGTCCCACCAGTTGGGCCTGCTATACCAGTTATTGAAATTCCCGTTTGCAGCTGACATTTTTTTACTAGTCCCGTTACCATTTCAGCCGCAGTTTCGGAACTAACTGCGCCAAAATCTTCAAGTGTTTGTTCGCTTACATCCAAAAGAAGCCGCTTCATTTCATTAGAATAAGCAATGATGCTTCCTTTATACACATCAGAAATTCCCGGAATGTCAGTGATATGTTTAGCTATTCCTCCACCTGTACAGGATTCAGCGGTTCCCATATACCACTTCTTTGTACGTAAAATACTACATATCGAACTGATAGTTGTGGTCAAAAGATTTATTGTTGACAGCTCCAAACTGAGATTGACGTAAAATTGATTTAGTATAGGATTTACCTAATAATGAGCAAATAACAAGTCAATTCAAGAAAAAAGCTGAAACAACTTTTTCAAAGTATTGCCGGGAACAATGAATTGGTATTAATAAGTTGATTTTTTTCGGTTAATATGAATTATATTAAAACAGTAGTAAACTATAAGCTAGCGGCCATACCATTAATTTTGAGATTTGCATGGAGAAGTGAGGTATTAGGGTTCATACTGTCAGGTGGAACTCTATACCATTATCCGTAATGATTCCAGTTAACCGTGAATTCGAACACCGCTTTGGATTTATCTTTATCATTCTGTATCCAATGACAAGCGATGGCTAACTCGGTTTTCTCACAAACCTTGTGGTGAGAAAGTTTAGATTGGCTATATTCAATGGTTTGACGTAGACGAGCGGATGACAGTGTGTCGAGTTCTGTTGAGCAGAATCGCGAGGTAAATTGAGACTTTGAATTTAGGTGATATACGCTTTTGTAACAAAAGTATTGTGAGAAATCCGGATTAACCTGCATTATTCATAAACTTTTGTAGTGAGAGTCATCAGATTGCGTGAGATCAGTGAGTTATGAATTTCATTCGCGTGCAGAAATAGTGAACTATTTCGAACCCGAATAACTTCACAACTCGTTGATATGATGACTTGAAATAGAAAGTTTATGCATAATGCAGGCTAAGCGTAGGATCAGAAATAGCTACAGCTAAATGACGCTAATAAATAATTAAAATACATCTGAATTAGAATTGATTATGACAGTAGATAAAACATATGAGATGATGGTCAATAAACTAGGAAAAATCATACCTGATGTTGAACTTCGTTATAAATCGGAGCTCGTTGTTGAGATTAATGACCTGAAAAAAGAAAAGAACGCCGTTATTTTGGGGCACAATTATATGGAACCCGCTTTATTCTATACAGTTCCCGACTATGTGGGTGACTCATTGGAATTGAGTCGTAAAGCTGCGGATACAGATAAAGATATTATTGTATTTTGTGGAGTTCGCTTCATGGCTGAAACCGCAAAAATATTAAATCCGAACAAGACTGTGCTGCTACCGTCAGCAAAAGGCGGATGTTCTTTAGCTGCTAGTATTACTGCAGACGATGTGCGAATGCTGAAAAAGAAATTTCCAGGGGTTCCAATCATAACATATATCAATACGTATGCAGACGTAAAAGCTGAGGTTGATGTATGTTGTACCTCTGGTAATGCAAGAGCTGTGGTTGAATCTTTTGCAGAAGACACGGTTATCTTTTTGCCAGACGAATATCTAGCAAGAAACGTGGCAAAAGAGACGGGGAAAAAAATTGTATTTCCAACAGCGGTCTCTGCAAGCGGTTCAGTTGGAAAAAATCAGGTAATCGGATGGGGTGGTCGTTGTGAAGTTCATGAAAAGTTTACAGCGAATGATATTGCAAATGCAAGGAAGCAGTTCCCAGACGTCGTGGTCCTTGCGCATCCAGAATGCCCTCCTGACGTTGTAGAATTATCTGATTATTCAGGGAGTACAACGGCTATGGTAAACTATGTGAAACAGACCGATGCTCACCGATATCTGGTGTTAACTGAATGCAGTATGGGAGATAATATTGCTGCCGAAAACCCAGATAAAGAAATGGTGCGGATTTGCAGCATTCGCTGCCCACATATGAATGAGATTACACTTGAAGAAACTCGAGATGCTCTGAAGTACATTCAGCATAAGATTGAGGTTCCTGAAGAGATAAGATTAAAGGCAAAAAAATCGGTTGACAGAATGTTATCGATTAGGCCCAATATGGCACGTGATTGATCCTCCTTCCTATGTTTTTAGGTTTATGCAAAATCATCGCGTTGGAGTATTTTAGAACCACTCGACTATAAGTAATCGAAATTTCGTCAAAGTGAAAAAGAATTTAGATTACACTAAAGAAAATATTGGGTGTAGCACAACATATTATTTCTTCTATAAATAACTTCACTTTATTTTTGGCCCATTTGAAAAGGTCTCACAATCACGCGAAAGAGCTCTTCAACCAGAGTTGGGGCGGTGTTACATTGAATTTACTTGATCAAATTAAATTGAAAAATGCACACTATAATAGCTTTCGACGAGGTTATGATCGCTTTTCTAATGGTCCCTATTTAGGGAGGTATGCTTGTTTACTCCTAATAGCCTGCGGCTACTCATAGAGTTTCTGAATACGCATAAACCGTAAACCGATTCATAAATCATTGAGCGAAAAACATCATGCATGGATTAACCTTTTATGATCTTGTAGACAAATTGCACATCATCAAAACACCTTTGGTAAATCTAATGATTTTACTGCCATTGATCAGTTGGGGTGGGGGAATTGTATTAAAAAAAGTATCTAAATTAACAGCATCAAGGTTTCTAAGTGTACTAGTATATCTGGCGGTACTACCAGGTACTTGCTGCATATTGGTTATGGCTTATCTCATTTTAATTGCACGGGTTAATGTCCTAAAAGATGTCGACTTAATTATATGCGCCGGACCAATTTTTTGTATGATGGTTACCTTATGGGCAGTCTCAAAGGTAATGTCGTTTGATGAAATACCCGGATTTGACCGTTTAAGTGGATTAATTACAGTAAGCAGCGTTTCTTTTATGTTGCTTTTTATTTTATCAAGGCTTCATATTTTTGTCGGCTTTTTCTCGTCAATCTATACATTTATTTGGGATGCTTCACGCTAAGCTCGAAAAAGTAGTTTACACTTTTGTTAAAAAAATATTCCTTTCATTTAAATTGAATATCGAATATCGAACAAGGAATTATGAATGACGAAGGAAAAAACTTCATGATTCTACATTCCTTGTT
>JAJFLO010000231.1 GCA_021772675.1 Verrucomicrobiota bacterium
TTCATCAAGTAAATACTTGAACATATCATCAATATAGAGCGGAACATTTCGCCGTCTTTGATCTTCAAGTCTCGCATTAAGCTCCTTAAATTCCGGTGTCAAAAATTTATCGTCGAGAGATCCACTCATTTTACTTGCCTGCGCTCTATTTTTCTTAACGGTGACAATAATCTCACCTTCGAGGAGTAAGAGTTCACGTAGGATAATGCTTGGCAATGCTGCCTTAAATACTTTTCCCATATGCTTCTGTATTTCAGGGCTATAGTGGATGGTGATAAGAAATTGTCCCATCAGAATCAGATCACATGAATGCCTTATATCTGCCTTAAGCCGGAAAAATACGTCCCTGGATTTCCATTTCCCGTCGTCTTTCCGGGTTGATAAAATATCATGTTTACATAATACAAAATAGGTAATTCTTGATTCTCCAGTCATCTGAATATTTTGCCGAGTATTGTTCAAACATTGCCTGTTAAATTGCTGCTCATAAACGATCATATTATCATTTTTACTTCGTATATTCTCGATCCAAAACCGTTCAAAATTTTCTAAGAAAAAATCCAATTTCTTGATACTTCTAAATGTGATTGACTGAGTAAACTCGTCCTTGTCAATATTTGCACCGAGTCGCTCCATAACTGACTTTTTCTCCAATGCTCGATTAACACGCCTCGCCACATCGTGCAATGCCACTGTGCTAATGGAATATTTTATGCAATTTTCCTCTATCTCCTTATGGGAAACTACAATCTCTTTTTTTTCCAAATTCCTGAGAACCATTCGAATATGCCTAGACGATCTAGGTGCTCTGGTGATTTTTCTAATTTCACCGGTGATTTCTTTTATGTTCAGACGAGAGGCCTTGTACATCAGTAGCTCAATTATAAGATCATTGATCTGGTACAATGAAACCTTTTCGAAGGGAATGTTGATGGGAAGCATTTTAATTACTACCTGGGAATGGTGTCTCACTAATAAACCTATCCCCTGGATTGCATGCGCTTGTTTATAAAATTTATATATTTGGTGACATTCCGAGATTGTCACTGTGCACGGACTACTCGACAGGGGATTTCTCCGCAACGCTCGGGAGAGTGAAGAAAAAACTTCCGGAGTGAAGAAAAACCTCACCGAGTGAAATAAAGCATTAAATATTACTTAGTAACTATATTCCGTATGGAGGTTCATAATGAGACGAACAATTGAGGAAATTGTGCAAGCTGAAATGCGGGAAATTCCAAGATACTGCAATGGCAACTAAGTATATAGGCAATAAATCAGAGGGATTGCACTCTCTGGATCATGTTGCAGGGGCGATTCTCAGAAACGCAGATGAGATAAGAGACCTTAACAACACTGCGAAGAGCATTTTGAAGGTTTTGGAAGAGTGGAAGAAGTAGCCTGCAACGATAACGTTGTAATTGAATGATCTGAAAGTATATTAATAGAGTAAGCAGTACTTGTAACAATAACATTTGGAGAAATTATCGAATAGAAATTTAAGAATTTTTCAGTTGTAACATCGAACGTGTTTCAGTAAAAACGACCAATTATTACTTAAGAGAACACATGTCGAGCGTTGCGTCCGTTCTGGACGCATGGCTTGTGTGGTTCTCTTGGGCGCTTGGTCGTGCCTTACTGGGCACATAAGTCAGCGTCCTTTTTTGTTTTAAACCGGAGCAAAGCAGGACGCCTCTAAACAAAAATGGAGGTTGTCATGAAAAACCATTCTCAAAAAGTATCCCAGTTATTGCATAACCTTTATAAAGTTTCGTTACTAAATAGTGAATGGATGTTGTGGTGGAAGAAATCTGCTGTAGAGAACTCAATCAAGCAGATAAAAGACAAGATCATGAAGCATGCACTGGAAGACCTACTTCAGGGGAAAAGGTCTGCTGGAGATGTAGTAAGGAAACGGGCATATGAGCTTGGATTAGGCGTTGCTTTCTTTGCTAGTTTAGCAGGTACATCATTGGCACAAGATATTCAACCTGCAAGTCTGAATACAAAACAACCAACCCATTCTGCACATATAGTCCCAGGCAAACAAAATACTCAATATTACGTAAATCCGATGGCGGATCGTTATGTCAAGTTCGGTCGAGATTTGGATAATTACTCTCTTACCCAAGAGATAACAGGCTATGTCAGCGGGCTAAACCCTCACATCAATTTTGACATGGGTGCTGGACAAGTGGCATTGATCAAGGCAGTGGCCCTAACTGGCTCAAGAGGAGTCTTTAAGAAAGATGAGTATGTTCGATCAATTGAACGTCTTCAATCCTATGGCCCCACTGGTGTATATCTTGACAGTCTAGATCAATCTGATGCATTCAAAGGTCAATGGAGGAACTTTTATCAGAATGAAATTATTACGAATAGCAAAGCTGTGGACATCACCAGTGTCAAACAGAAATTCGATGATCTTCCTCGGCTAAATATGGTTCATACAAACCAGACAGATGAAATTGATAAATACGTTTTCAAAATCGTACCGAATTTTGCTAAAATAGATGGGAATAGGCAAAGGAGAATTCTGGACTATCTGGACGGATTCAATCCAAATATTAGGACTGGATATCACAACAGAAATAGCACAAGCCTGACCTACGGAAATAAACTTAGTCTCAATGTAAAACCTGTAGGTTTTCCGGTCGAGTATAAGTTCGGACCTCAAAATGACGCCATTGTATTTTATGAACTGAATAAAGGTGCTCAGATCTTCTTACCACCAGTTGGATCACAAACAGATATTCTCTTGAGCATGAGGTAAACTTTATATTGTCTCAAGATTGTGGTCTTGGCATGAGAATCGCTGTCATAATCACCATCATACTTGTATCGTTTGTCGTTGCAGACTGTCCTGTTGATTGTGATGAGGACGAAGCCGAAGAGTACTTAGGTCATCCCACAAATTATAGGAATGCACATCTTCTTCCACCAAAAGCTCTCCAAGCAGCATGGGATATTATCCCTTCTGACCAGTATTCGGTCATTTTGTCAGAAAATCCAAAGGTATGGAAAAATCTGGATAGTGGGCAACAAAACGAATATATTTCGATTTCAGGTTCCTGTCGTTGTGCTGATTGTTGCCGTGAGTTCATGGGCTCAAATGACTTTGGCACTGCACTTACCAATGAGAATGTGGTTGGTAACTACCTCAATCTAATCGGTGATACCCCTCCTGGTTCACCATCGGAATTCAAAGCCGATCATCCAGATAAAGTAAATGATTTTTATAACAAGCTGATCGAAGCAAGGTCTCCTACCGGAAGAAAAGCACCTATTGACTTTGGTCGAGCAATTGCAAGTGGAGGTCAAATCTACTTCGACGGAGGGAACCCTGGCGACTTCGTTATAGAGATTGGCGGTGACAACCCCGTCAATATTCCTCTCACCACAATTGGTCAGTCAGATCTTGATGCATTGTTCCCTGTCCCTCCCAGCGACGACGATGATGGATCACTTGGCATAACTACCCCAGATGGAAACAATTTTTATTTCAAAAAAGCAACACCAGGTATAATCACCGTCGTTAACAATAACGGATTTCCTTCAACTTCCTTCACGAGTCCATTCGCTTTCTCACTTACCGCAAATGAAACGGTTGATCCTGGTGACGTCATTCTTACACCAGACATTCCCTTCGAAGCATCATTGACGACCACAAAAAGAATCTGGCTTGAAACGCCTGAGGCCACATTCATCACGCTACCAGATTGTGAGAGTTACAATTGCGACTTCAATGCATTCTCAGATGCAGCGTTAGAAATTATTGGAGAGGCCTACTACGAAGCCTACCCTGATGAGGCACAAGAAATTATTGGCAGCAGGGGAATCACACCAACTGAGATTCAATTGCAAGTCCTGGGAGATGCTTACTTAGAACTACTCAAGGAACTCAAAGATCAAGGAATTATCACAGATCTTGATCAATTAGTCAACGTACTCAAGAACGAAAGTCTTTACAGGGAAGCCGAGCTCATTAATTCACTAACCGTTTTACGATCTCAACAAAAAGGAACAATCAAAATAAAAAAAGACGATATTCTCGTCAATGGGAGTATTGCTACGGAAACTCCATATTGGATTATTATTCCTCACGATGGGGCTGAATACGAAATAACAGACACATACATTCGAGCGCCCTACGCCACAATGTTCTGGAACTTGATTTACTATAATGACGACCTTAGTTACATCGAAAGCGAAAATGTGGTCAAGGGTGATTGGATAGCTTTTAAGCAAGGAAATACTATTACCAGTATTATTGTCAGACCAACACCAAACAACCGAGCTTTGTTGCACAATAATGACGCAAGCATTTACATGCGTGGAGATGATGCATTCGAAGTTGATTTTGTGGGTAGCAACATTACACATGTCAAAACCAACGGCTCTGGTATTAAGGAAATTTATTTTGGCAAGCAAATTCAAAATGGCATTCGTTATCATTATGTACGTGGGCAGGAATGGGAGCTTCACTTCAATAAAACAGCGGTAGAATCGGGAGATGCCAGAGATCTTATTTTTGAATTAACCGAAACGAGATTTGTGCACAACATTTCATTGCAGTCACGAGATTCACTCTACCGCTACCTTCCACAAGAATATGAAGTGCGATCAAGTGAGCATGGGCAATTTGAAGATAAATTGATATGCTTGCTCAATTGTGATGAAGTACGAAGTAATAGTATCAAGGTGAACGATGATGAGGGCTTTGGATTATTCTCATTAGGCAATATGAATAACACCATTATCAGCTATGAAGGCAACCGCAGAGAAGTGTTTGATGAGCATATCATGATTTTTGAGAAAAATGATGTAGACGAATTCTCAACTTCCTTTGTGGCTCCCGACCAGAACAGTATTACGTATGTAGAAGAACAGGACCTCCTGTTGCGTCTTGATGAGGAGGCTAAGCGGGATTTATCGCGAAGAGAATCACTACGACAACATAAAGAATTGTACTATCAAAATGCTCTTCCAGCATCATTCACGAGTATGGACAGCAATGTCGTTTTTCTTAATCACGGTACGTTTAGCCTGAATCTGTTTTCTTACATTAGTGATCGCAAGCGCAAACTTGTCCTGAACAGAGATTCATATAACACATTTGTTGAGTTAGCACTGCAAGACCAAGCATATCTATCAACATTTACCTATGTTGAACATGATGGAGTGATTCGCTATCTCTTAAATCCAGATCTCTCAATGAATCCTGAAATGTATGATACACGCATATCGTTTCAAGCACCGGCAGAAGTGGTAGCAAAGTATGGAGAGATTAAATCCTAAGTCATCAGAGTACACATGATTCTGAAATCCCGTCAATAAATGTAAAACAATCCGTGATTACATCGGGGTGCCAAGGGGCAATGACAGGTAGATGCCTATATCGATGATCAATGCTAGTAGGCGATGTAGATTTGAATTCAGGTGCATATTCGTCATAAAGTGAGAGGACATATTCTTCCAGAGTACGATCTAATTTTTCGTTTTCAATTGACCTCACAATCTGATCTCGAACTTCCTCTAATGGGAGAATACTTCCCTTCCCATCAAGCAAAAATGTTGGCTCAGATTGGTAGACTTTAAGAATTTCTTCCTCAGTCACTGTCGTCTGTGGGAACAACGTTTCATTAAGATGGATTTCAATGCGAAGGATTTCTCTGAATTTCTTCTTGCTGATAGCGAGAGATTTAAGTTCTTCTTCAAGATTGAATCTCTTGGCATACTGTTGAAGGCGATCGTCAATGAAGCTGTCTGGAACATTCTTTGATGCCTCTACGAGCAATGCGTGTGGGATCATAAATGTTTCAAGAAATGTAGACCGATTGACCTTAGATGCGATAAACCCGGGCAGTTGACTATACTCAGTTTCAAGTTGATCTTCTGTAATAACATGGTTTCCAATACGGATGAGTACCTTGTCATTATATGTCTTGACCACTATGATAGTCATCGCAATAACAAACACTGCAATAACTATCAATTTCCCCACTAACAAAGATTTGCGTGGTGTGCGCTTCTTTGCAGAATTCTTGGAATAGTTCGATTCCATCTTCATCTGAGCCAAGATTGCTGGTGTTATAAACGTTTCGTATCATGGTTTTGCTGAGGTAAATTCCCTTTCATAGATTTTTGCAAGGCCCTTGAGGGTCTCTTTGCAATATCGTTAAGGTCAGCTAACTCATTTGCGATCATTACTCCAACGGCTATCAGTCGCCATTCTTTTTTTATCTTGAATAGATCTTGCAGGGAATACCTTGTGTTTTTTGACATCGATATAATGATGTAACAATTATATATAAACATTTCTATACAAGCACTATGTTGCTGCTGAGATTTAAGGAATTTGGATGTGCACTAACCGTTTTGGAAGTGCTTATTATTGGTACTGGTACATACACAGCAATGATGAAGAAAACCAAGGTCTCGCATACTACGCTGCAAAGAGTTCTATCGGATCTTACAAAAGTAAAAGCGATCACAAAGAAGGATATAGGTCACAGGAAAGTAGAATATAAGATTACCGCAAAGGGAAGAAATCTTCTCAAACACTTGCATCGTATTCTCACTCTGCTAAAGGATTGATTGACGAACTCAGTTTATCGTTCAATCGTAGATACACGCATCAAGAATTGATATGACTTCTGATAAAGTTTCTTGAGAGGTAAATTCTGTGAATTTAATTTTCCTTGCACGGTAATCTATTGACTTGATCTGTTCTACCATTATAAATCCGGTTAGTGTAGAATTTGCAGAAACGGGTACATGGAAAGGATAGCTGCGATCTGTATTTGTAATCGGGCATACCATTGCAAGACCGGTTTTTTTATTAAAAAGCGTTTTACTGACGACGAGAGCAGGCCGTCGTCCTTTTTGTTCATGCCCAGACTGGGGATCAAACGTCAAAATGACAAAGTCACCTTGCTCCGGTACATATGAAGACATCTACCAAGTCTCCTTGCCAATAGGACTACCCCAATTTACTTCCGATGATTGATAATCATCTGGTATGAGTGATATAAGTTCTTGTAGACTATGCTTTTTCTCTAATGATTTTACAGGTGCTATCACAATTTGCCCTTTTTGGATATCGATATCTACCTTGTCCCCTACTGAGATTTGTGCATCAGAAAGAAGTTGTTTTGTCAATTTAAGCCCTTGGCTATTTCCCCATTTTTTTATTTCTGCTATCATAATATCCTCCACAGGTGTATATACATAGTATATCCTTAAGCCTAATCTTGTCAAAGTCATTAACATGCTGAGAGTCAATAAAACTCTACACTTTAAAGCAAGCGGGTAGTATTTATAAAATTATCGGCATCAACTTTTCAAAATCGATTGGGGTTTACTGCTTTGTTGACCACCTCTCACCCAAATCTTACCGGCAAGACCGTGAGTGCTCATGCGTTCTTGATCAGTGATCCAGATAAAATTTGAGGGGAGCATTTCGGCCACAATTCTGCTAATCGCGTTGCTTCGCTTCTCGGTATTGACTAAGAACAAGAGACGAAACCCATTAAAGTCAGTTTTTAATAATCGTTGATAGCGATTGTAGATTTTCTTACCAAGGTATGTTCGATAATTCACTACTTTGTGGCGGATATCTCCAAGGCCTCTCCGATTGCTTAATGATTCCGTAGACATGTCCACTTCCAGGAAGAAAAGAAGACTCTTTCCTTTTTCCGCAGATTTGACTGAGAACACCGCGTCTGGTGTGAATGTCACTGTTTTCTTCTTGCCCTGCACTGGAACTCGCTCTGACAAGCTGGAAATACCTGTTTCTTCGGACAAGAATGGTGAGGAGGAGGACAGAAATCTTGCTGATAAATCAAGATTGTTTCTTATGGTCTTTCCTAACTGTATTCGGAATTCATTTAGCAACAGCTGATGTCTATCCTGCCTTTCCCTGTCAAACACAATGCTATCATCGAGTAGAGGTAGGTCAGCTTTCTTCAGTTCTTCAACACCCTGATGATTAATTGTTACGACATTTATAGGTCGCCCCCTTTTTCCTGAACATGCCAACGGATACCGCTTTATCAATCCATTATCTTCCATGCTTCTAAGCTGCCTGTTGGTCGCTTGGTCCTTTGAATAGTGCAGTATGGTTAGTTGTCGCACTGTCAAAAGCCTGTACTCCGCAATCGTCTTGAGAATTTTTGTTGTTTGTTTATTTGCCATAGGTCGCTTCGTAATTAATAGATACATTTACTAAAAAGCGGAGTTTCTCGGAGTGGAATTTCAATTGCATCAGAAGTTGTTTACGTCAGTTGCCTCAGAGCCAGGATCCGATTGATTATAAACAATATCAAATGAGAGGGATCTTTTCTGGGAAATATTTATATACTTAAGGTTGGCTTGCTTTATTCATGGTGAGATTAAAACAATTGTCTCAGGAAGAGCTTGTTCGACTTTTTGATACGGAAAGGAAACGCATCATCGGCGTCAACTATCATTTGACCAAGAAAGAAGAGGCTATATGCGAGCAACGAGTCAAGGAAGTTGAAAATGGCAGTATTCAGCCAATTTCAGAATACCAAATAGACCAATATTGCCACATCGAAAGTCCGAGATTACCTAGTGGAAATTGGAAGTTAAAAGCTCACCCAGATCTACTTCTTGATCTCGATAAATTAGAGAAAAACGAGCTCGATATTTTTGTAGCAAAGAAAATAATTGGAAGTAATTCAATTCGAGGGAAACGGTCGAATAAAAGAAAATATCCTCATGTCGGGGACTTTGATAAAGATCTCACAATCACATTCAAAATTGAAGAGAATTTACTCTTGTTATTCTCTGCTGTTCCAATACAATACAACGGATTATGATTATAATCATAAGCCTGGCAGACATTGGTCGAAGGTCATACATATCCTAATATTTGAATGCGAGTTTAGTGGAATATTTCAATCGAATCCAACTTACGTTTGATTATTTGTGGTGAGGAGGGTTTGCGACTCTGCAACGAGAAATCCTATATACTGGAAGACTGAACCGAAAATATTAAAAACTGGAGGTTTCCTTAGTCAAATTTAATGAAAAAAAAATTAAAAAAGATGGGATTTTCGAATAGAGAAGCCGATATATATATAGCAACTCTAAAAATCGGAGAGGGAACCGCAGGACAAATAGCAAAATTGATAGGCTATCCTCGTAGTGACACAATTGAAGTTCTAAATTACCTAAAAGAAATAAAGATAATCTCAACCCGTACAATTAGGAACACCACATATTTTGCCATAGAAAATGATAATCAAACATTTGTTAATTTCTATGATCTCATAAATACACTTGATGACAAAAACTTAGATAGAATCAAGCAGGTATTTAGAGAACCAAGTCACAAACCACCAGGAGTCAGTACTGACACATGGAGAGTAATGGAGGCACTTAGATCTGTAGCAGACTTCACATTGATAGTCGACGATATTGTGTTTCTTCTTTTTATGTTTAATAAAACTAGAACTGTAATAAACGTACAATCTGAGAACTATGCCGATGCGATTGATAAAAGTAATGAAATTGATAATGAGAGATCTGTCAAAAATTTTACTGGACAATATAAAAACTATCTTGATTTAATGACCCGAATTGATATCAAGAACTAATGTTATCCCTCCGTTTTTTTTATCGTAATAATCATATGCAAAAATCTTACGTGGGGGAAGCATCACCACTATGCATGCCATTAGATGCTACTCAACATTCGTGTTCACACGCAACTCCAAATGATCTTGAACATCACATTCTAGATAATTCGAAAGAGAACCTTGATCAAGCCCGTAATAGCCTTTCGATAGCCTCTATGTATCAAAAAGCCCGTGTGGATGAGTTTTCAACCTCTTTTTTTGCGCCAAGCCAAAACAGTATAGTGTATATTGAAGAGCAAGACCTCTTAACAAGACTAAACGAAGAAGCGAAACGAGACTTGTCACTCAGGGAATCACTTGAAGAACACAAGCAACTATACTATCAAAATGCACTTCCAGCATCCTTTACGAGTATTGATAGTAATGTTGTTTTTCTTAATCATGGGACATTCAGTCTGAATTTATTTTCATACATCCGTGATGATAAGCGTCGTCTTGTCCTAAATCGTTATTCATACAATACATTTGTCGAATTAGCACAAAAAGATAAAGCATACCTACCCACATTTACTTTTGTTGAACACGACGGTGTGATGAATTATCTTGTAAAACCAGATTTATCCATGAATCCGGAAATGTATGGGGCACGTATTTTATTTCGATCACCGGAAGAAGTGGTTGCAAGGTATGGTGAGATTCAATCGTAGGGAATATTAAGAAACTGCACACGCCTCTAATATTCCTTCCGTAAATGAAAAACAGTCGTCAACTACATTAGGATCCCAGGGAGCATAAATAGGCTGTGACTGGTATTTATGGTCAATGACTAATGAGTCAGGCTTGAACTCAGGTGCGTATACGTCATAAAGTGACAAAACATATTCCTGTAAAGCACGATCTAATTTCTTGTTTTCTATCGATCTTCTCACTTCTTCTCTAATCTGGTCTTGCGGGATAACATTGCCCTGCCCATCAAGCGCAAAATTTGGCTTTGACTCAAACAATTTTGAAATTTCTTCGCCAGTTACCTCTATCTGAGAATACAGCGCCTCATTAAGAAATATCTCTATGCGAAGCAGTTCTCTTATGCTCTCATTGGTCATATTCTGATCGTGATTGAATCTATCTCCATACATTTCGAGATGCTCGTCAATGACCTTGTCAGGAACATCCTTTGAGGCCTCAGCAAGCAGTGCGTTTGGAATCATCTCCGTTTGAAGAAATTCAGATCGATTAACTCTTGAGGCGAAATACTCAGGAAGTTGACCGTATTCCACGTCAAGTTGTTCTTCTGTGATGACTTGGCTTCCAATGCGAACGAGTACCGTGTCATTATATGTCTTGACGACTATGATAGTCATCGCAATAACAAACACTGCAATAACTATCAATTTCCCCACTAACAAAGACTTGCGTGGTGTGCGCTTCTTTGCAGAATTCTTGGAATAGTTCGATTCCATCTTCATCTGAGCCAAGATTGCTGGTGTTATAAACGTTTCGTACCATGATTTTGGGAGGCAAACTATATTTTATCAATTTTTTGCAAGACTTTGAGGAGGCTCTTTGCAGTGTCGTTAAGATCACCCAACTCATTTGCTATCATTAATCCCACGACTAACCGTCGCAATTTAGGGTCTATCGATGACAAATCCTTCAAGGAATACTTATCACTCTTTAACATCGATATAGCGATGTAACAATTATATATAAACATTTCCATATGAGGATGATGCTACTGGTAAGATTCAAAGAATTTAGATGTATTTTAGCTGTTTTAGAAATCCTCATGATGAATACTGGCACATACACATCGATGCTCAAGAGAACCAAGGTCTCACACACTACACTGCAAAGAGTTCTAACTAATCTTGCGAATGTAGGAGCGATAACGAAGAGGGAATTAGGTCACAGGAAAGTGGAATACAAAATTACCGCGAAGGGAAGAAAGCTCTTCAAACATTTGCATGGCGTTCGCGAATTACTAAAAAATTGATTGACACCCTTTATCAATCCGCCCACCTCTAACCCAAATTGCACCCGCAGAGCCATAACCATTCATACGTTCTTGATCAGTTATCCAGATGGAATCAGAAGGGGCCATTTCTGTGACGATTCTGCTTATTGCACTACTTCGCTTCTGGGTATTGGCTAAGAACAAGAGACGAAACCCGTTAAAGTCAGCTTTTAATATTCGCTGATAGCGTTTGTAAATCCTCTTTCCAAAGTATGTTCGGTAATTCACCACTTTTTGGCGGATATCTCCAAGACCTCGTTTATTGCTCAATGATTCCGTAGACATGTCCACTTCAAGAAAGAAAAGAAGACTCTTTTCTTTTTCCGCAGATTTAACCGAGATCACCGCATCCGGAGTAAATGTCACCGGCTTTTTCTTGCTATGCACTGGAATTCGTTCTGT